>JBDRCH010000005.1:0-84414 GCA_043821945.1 archaeon | reverse complement strand
GGACAAGTTGATGTTGCAGCAAAACATGAAGCAGAAAAAAATAAAGAATTTATTTACCAAGGTTATGATTCTGTTTGTTTAGTTGAGTTAGATGAAGAACCTCCTCATCAAATAAATTCAGAAGCCTTGAAAATTGCTTTACAAATAGCTCTTCTTCTTAATTGTAAGATTATTCCAATCACCCAAATAATGAGAAAAACTGTTATTGATGGTTCAAACACTTCTGGTTTTCAAAGAACTGTTTTAATTGCTAAAGATGGTTATGTTGAATCTGAAGAAGGAAGAGTTAGAATTGATGCAGTAATTTTAGAAGAAGATGCTGCAAGAATTGTTGAAAGAAACAATGAAAAAACTATTTACAGATTAGATCGACTAGGAATTCCTCTTGTTGAGATTGTCACAGCACCAGACATCAACACTCCTGAACAAGCAAAACAAGTGAGTCTTAAAATCGGTGAAATAATTCGAAGTTGCAAAGTTAGAAGAGGAATTGGAACAATAAGACAAGATGTTAGTGTTTCAATTAGAGGCGGAAAGAGAGTTGAAATGAAAGGAGTTCAGGATCCAAAAATTATAATTTCTACAATAAACAATGAAATTCAGAGACAAATAGAACTTGTTAAGGAAAACAAATCAATACCTGAAGTGAGAAGAGGAAATCCTGACTCAACTACGACTTTTTTAAGACCTCTTCCAGGTTCAGCTCGAATGTATCCTGAAACAGATTTACCTTTATTGAAAATTTCAAGGAATTTAATCAATGAAATAAAAAAGAATCTTCCTAAGCTAAGAGATTCAATTGAAGAAGATTTGAAAAAAGAAGGACTAAATCAAGAGATGATCAAACTATTATTCAAGAAGAACCAAATTGAAGAATTTAGAGAATTAAAAATGATATTTGATAAACCTCAATTGGTTGCAAAAGTTTTATTGGTCTTTCCAAAAGAAATTGCAAGCCATGAAAATGTTTCTGTTTCCAAGGTTGATGAGATTTTAAATAAAGATGTTTTAATTTCTGTTCTTGAAGATGTTAAAAAAAAGAAAATTCCTGAATCACAGATTAAACATGTTTTAGAAAGAATTGTTAGAGGTGAAAAGTTGGAAGAAGCTAAAATTCTTGAAAAGTCTGATATTCATTTGATTGAAGAAAAAATTCATAATATCATCAAAGAAAAACCTGGCTTAACTGAAAAAGCTTATATGGGTCTGGTTATGAAAGAATTTAGAGGAAAGATTGACGGAAAAGAGGCTATGGAAATTATTAAAAAGTATCTTTGAGAAATATTAATATGTTAAGAACACATAATTTAGGAGAAGTAAATGAGAAAATAGTTGGAAAAAAAGTTAAATTAGTTGGATGGGTTGAGAGTATTCGGGTTTATCGGAGTGTAATTTTTATTGATTTAAGAGATAGGTATGGAATTGTTCAAGCAGTGATTAATTCAAAGAATTCTGATTTTAAAAAACTGGAATCTTTGACTGTTGAATCTTGTTTGAGTATTGAAGGCAATGTAAAAAAGAGAAAAGAAGCAAATAAAAATATTCCTTCTGGAAAAGTTGAGATCGAAGTTTTTAAATTCGAGATTTTGTCTTTGTGTGACCGTTTGCCCTTTGAAATCAATCGAGAAGATGTTTCTGATGATTTGAAATTGCAATATAGGTATTTAGGTTTGAGAGGAAAGAGGTTAAAAGAGAATATGATTATGAGACATAAAATTATCAGTTTTATTAGAGAGTATTTGGATAAAGAAGATTTTTTAGAAATTACTACCCCTATTTTAACTAAATCTACTCCTGAGGGCGCTCGTGATTATATTGTTCCTTCGAGAATTCATGCTGGAAAATTTTATGCTTTGCCTCAGTCCCCACAACAATACAAACAACTTTTAATGGTTGCTGGAATTGACAAATATTTTCAGATTGCACCTTGTTTTAGAGATGAAGATGCTCGGGCTGACAGATGTCCTGGAGAATTTTATCAACTTGATTTGGAAATGAGTTTTGTTGAGCAAGAGGATATTTTGAATTTAATTGAAGATATGTTAATCAAGCTTGTGAAAAAATTATTACCTAATAAAAAATTAACTTTTACTAAATTTCCAAGAATCACTTATGAAGAAGCAATGAAAAAATATAGAACCGATAAACCTGATTTGAGAAAAAATAAGAATGACAAGAATGAACTTGCTTTTGCTTGGGTTGTTGATTTTCCTTTGTTTGAAGAAGAAAAATCAAATGGGCATTATGCTCCAATGCATCATATGTTCACAAGACCAAAAGATGAAAATTTGAAATATCTGAATAAAAAAGATGCACATAAAGTTAAGAGTTATCAGCATGATTTGGTTTTGAATGGGTTTGAAGTTGGTGGGGGTTCTTTGAGAATTTCTGATCCTGAAGTTCAGAAAAAAGTTTTTGATTTAATTGGTTTTAGTAAAAAAGAAAAAGAATATTTTAAGCATATGTTAGATGCATTCAAATACGGGGTTCCACCTCATGGAGGAATTGCACCTGGAATTGATAGATTGATTATGGTTCTTTTAGGAGAAGAATCTATTAGAGAAGTCATTGCGTTTCCAAAAAACAAGGAAGCACAGGATTTGACAATGGATGCTCCTTCTCATATTAGTAAAGAACAATTGAAAGAAGCTAATATTAATCTTAATAATAATTGAGATTAACATTTTTCTATTTTTTAAAATGTTAAATTATATACCTTTAGAGAGTGCTTTATGCGAAGGGCAAGATTATGTAGTTGGAATATCAAATAAATTAGGGCTTGAGGTTAAAGCTGTCAAGCATGAAAAGTTTACGAATACTTGTTTTGAAAAAGCAGAACTTTTGAATTGGCCTGCTGAGAGAGTTGTTAAAGCTGTTTATTTAAGTAATTGCGATTCTATGTATGGGTTTGTTTTTCCTGAGCTTGGAAATGGTTTCCCTAGATATATTAATTCTAAAGATATTTCTAGAGTTTTAGAAATAAATGGAAAACAAGCTAAAAAATATAGAAATAGCAATTGTCCTGAATCAATGGAAATGGGAACTTGCACACCCTTTGTTACAGAAAATAGTTTTTGTAATTCTAATAAACTCTTGAGAAAAATATTTTTTCATGATTTTTCAAAGATAGATAATGAGTTAGTTGATATTTCAATTGGAGGGTATGGTGAAAAAGCTCATAAGATTTCTCTGCATCTAAATTATGGAATTATTTATGAGATTCTCAATTATAAATTTGGAGAAAGAATAAATAAGGTCGATTTGTTTAATAAAGTTTAAAAGAAACACATTCTTACTGATAATATGAAATTTATAAGTATTGAAGAAGCAATAAAAAAAGGTTCTGGAAAAGTAGCTGTGCGTGGATGGGTGCATCGAGAAAGAGGTTCGAATAAGCTGAAGTTTATTGTTTTGAGGAATTCTTCGAATATTGTGCAATGTGTTTTAGCAAAAGAAAAATTTCCAAAGCAATGGGATGAAATAGACAAACTGCAGGTTGAGAGTTCTCTGGAAATTTTCGGGGAAATAAAAAAAGATAATCGGGCTCCAACTGGTTATGAGATTGAAGTTGATAAAATAAATATTATTGGTTTGTCTGATGAGTTTCCAATTCAAAAAGATTTGAATGAAGAGTTGTTAGGGGATAGAAGGCATTTGTGGTTGAGAAGTCAGAAGATGGCAGCAAGCATGAGAATTAGATCAACTGTTTTGTTTGCTTTACATGAATGTGCTCATAAGTTAGATTTTACTGAAATTCATGCACCTTCAATGAGTGGGGCTGCAAGTGAAGGAGGTTCGGAAGTTTTTGAAGTTGGTTATTTTGGAAAGAAAGCTTATATGACTCAGTCTTGGCAATTTTATGCAGAGAATTTTATTAGTGCAGTTGGAAAAGCTTATGCTATTGCTCCTTCTTTTAGGGCGGAAAAATCTAAGACTCCTTGGCATGTTACTGAGTTTTGGCATTTTGAGTTAGAAGGAGCTTGGATGAATTTACAAGATGATATGGGTGTGGCAGAGGAGTGTATTTATTATGTTGTTCAAAAAATTCTTAAGGAATGTAAAAGAGAATTAGAAATTGTTGGAGCAGATATTAAAAAATTAAAAAAGGTTAAGAAACCTTTTAAGAGAATTACTTATGATGAAGCAATTAAGAAATTACAAGAAAAAGGACATAAGATTAAGTATGGGGAAGATTTTAAATCAGCTGAGGAAAGAGGGTTAGCAAAATATTATGGAGATAAGTTTGTTTTTGTTACTAATTATCCATTGAAATTATTGAAATTTTACCACGGTGAAGATCCTAAAAAAATTGGGACTGGAACAAATTTTAATTTATTAGCTCCGGGTGTTGGAGAAATGGTTGATGGATCTCAAAGAGAACCTGATTTGGATAAAATTATTGAAAGATTAAAGAAATCAGGGGTAGATTTAGGGGCTAGTAATTGGTATTTAGATTCTCGAAGATATGGTTCTGTTCCTCATGCAGGTTTTGGTTTAGGTGTTGAAAGACTTGCTGCATGGATTTGTAATTTCGATACTATTAAAGATTCTATTCCTTTTCCAAGAACTCCTACCAGGTTTAATCCTTAGATTTTTAAATAGGTGTTGCTTTACTTTATTAAATATTTCTTCCCAAAACCCTTAAAAACTTCTTCAAATTCTTTTTTATATGAGAATAGAGAATGTTGAAATTAAATGGCTTGGGCATGCAGGGTTTTTAATTAAGAATTCTAAAGTAATCTATATCGATCCTTATAATATCTCTGAAAATTGTGAAAAAGCTGACTTGGTCTTATTGACTCATAGCCATTATGATCATTGTAGTATTGCTGATTTGAATAAGATAATTAAAGAAGGAACTAAAATTGTTGCACCTGCTGATTGTCAGAGTAAGATAATGAGGTTTGATATTCCAATAAGAATTCAGGTTATTGAAAGAGATCAGGAATTTGATTATGGTGGAGTTAAAATTTTTGTTGTGCCTGCTTACAATATTGATAAACCTTTTCATTCTAAGGAAGAATCTGGGGTAGGTTATTTGATTAAAATGAATAATGTTTTAATTTATCATGCTGGTGACACTGATGTAATTCCTGAGATGCAGAAGCTTACTGGTCACAATCATCCTAATAAGAAATTTATTGCATTGCTTCCTATTGGAGGAAGATTCACTATGAGCTCAGAAGAAGCAGTTGAAGCTGCAAAATTAATCAAACCAACTTTAGTTATTCCAATGCATTATGGAAGCATTGTTGGAAGTGATGAGGATGCTAAAGATTTTTGTGAGCTTTGTAAGGAGGAAGGGATTGAATGCAAGATATTGAAGAAAGAATGAATAATTTTTCACAAAGAAAAAAAAATATTTTGAATAAACAAGATAAATCCTCTATTGGAAAGTGGGATGAAAAAATTATTGGGTTGTGTAAGAGAATAAATAAATCTAAGAATTATTATACGACTTCATCATGTGCTGGAAGAATTGTTTTGATTAGAGATATTGAGGGAGAGCGAGGGAATTTATTTTTAAAAGTATGGCATGATTTGGTTGATGTTGAAGAGTTGAAGAGAGTTTGGGAGAAGTTAAAAAGTATCCCACCCACCCACCCGAAAAATACTTCGCTGAGCTCAGAGATTAATAACTCCGAGTTAATAGGAAAACAATCTATAAGTGAAGATATTGGTATTAATAATGTGTTAGCGAAAAGTCCTGATAAAATCGGACTTGAAGCAGATGCAATAAAATTCAAACAAGAGCCACCAATATTTCATGTTGCTTGCAAGAATTTAGAAAGTGCTGAAGAGTTATTAAATAAAGCAAAGTCAGTTGGTTGGAAAAGATCTGGAATAACTTCTTTAGGTAAGAATATTGTTTTGGAGTTAATGAGTACTGAGAAGTTGGAGTTTCCTATAATTAATGAGAGTAGTAAGGTTTTAGTTAATGAGGATTTTTTGAAATTAATTATTAAGAAGTCTAATGATAATTTGAAAAAGGGGTGGGAGAAGATTGAGGACTTGAAGAAAACTGTTTGATTAAATATTCTTTTTCAGTATAGAAATTTATTTAAAGAACTCGTAATTTATTTTTTATAATATTAATTTACTTGGCGGTTGTTAATATTATTGCATGCAGAGGTCGATCTCTTTATTTTTCTGCTATAGATAGTTGGAAGTATATCAACTATTTAAGCTTTTCGTAGAAAAGTATTATAGAATGATAAGGAGGTATAAAAAATGGTGTTAGATTTTGCAAAAGAAGCAATAGAAAATACAAGTACTCACAGTATTAATTTTGATGAATTAAGAGCAGGTAAAGCGAACATTAAAGTCGTTGGTTGTGGTGGTTGTGGTTGTAATATGACTACCTGGCTTTTTAATAAAGGAATTAATGGGGCTACTATATATTCTGCAAATACAGATGCACTTCATTTGAGTGTTACTAAATCTGATGAAAAAATTCTTATTGGTAAAGAATTGACAAGAGGTTTGGGTGCTGGTGGAAGTCCTAACAAAGGAAAAGAAGCAGCAAAAGAAGCAATTGTTGATGTTAAGAAAGCTATTTCAGGAGCAGATATGGTTTTTGTACTTGCTGGATTAGGAGGCGGAACTGGAACTGGTGCAGCTCCTGTAGTTGCTCAATTAGCTAAAGAAACTGGTGCTGTTGTTATTGGTGTTGTGACAATGCCTTTTGAATCTGAAAAAGCGAGAATTGATAAGGCTGAATTTGGGTTGCAAGAATTAAGAGAAGTTACTGATACTTGCATTGTTCTTGACAATAATAGACTTGTTGATATTGCTGGACAGTTGCCTATTGAACAAGCTTTTGCAGTTGCTAATGAATTAGTAAGTACTATGGTTAAGGGAATTGTTGAAACAATTACCTTGCCTAGTTTGATTAATTTGGATTATGCAGATGTTTCAACAATCATGAGAGGTGGTGGTGTTGCTGTTATTGGCATCGGAGAATCTGATGCACAGGATCGTGTGATTGAAGCTGTTAAACAAGCCCTGACTCATCCTCTACTTGATGTGGATTACAAAGGTGCTACTGGGGCTTTGATACATATTACTTGTGGACCAGATTTAAAGCTTGAAGAATTTGATGTTATTGGAAGATCTGTTTCTGAAAATTTGAATCCTGAGGCACAAGTTATTATTGGTGCGAGAATCAGCAAAGAATTTGTTGGTAAAGTCAGAGTGATCACAATAATGACTGGAGTTAAATCCCCCTATATTTTAGGAAAACCTGTTGAAGAGCACACTCGACATGTTTCAAGAGAAATTTCTGATTTAGGTATAGAAGTCTGGAGATAAATTGTTTTTTATTGAGGGGAGAAATCCCCTTTTGTTTTTTATTACACATATTTTTTTAAAGGTTGAATTTGTTGTTTTGTTATGAGAGATAATCCTTGGATATTTTTTGGACCTTTTATTTTGGAATATCTTGAAAAGAATAAGATTCAAGAGAATTTTAAAAAAAGAGGCGAGGAAAATTTAAAGTTTTTAGATAATTCTTTAGAATCTTATGGAAACTATTTGAAAGGTAAAAATTTGGATCATCTTGATTTTGTAAAAGAAATTTTTCCTAGAGTTTCTAAATTTCATCTTGGTCAAAAATTTTTAGAGTATCTTGGTAATTCTTTTGGTAAAGTAGGAAGTAAAGAGGAATTTGAAAAAATTAGATATAATACTCTAGTTGATTTTAGAAGAGTAATTAATCGAATCTTGAATGATGAACCTCTTTATTTAATTCCTAAGCAAACTTTGGAATTCAAAAATTTTGTAAAAAATTATTTGTCTTCTGCTCCTAATAGAAATGATTTTTATTAGAGTTAAACATTCAACTTTTTTTGAGAGTTTATCTTTTTATTTGAATTAAATGATTTTTTCACATCTTCATCTAGAAGGACAATCAAGAACCATATTCCTAATCCAGTTCCAATTGGAAAAACAGGAAGATTTAATGCAGCTACTATGATCAATAAAATTCTCGCCCAATTTTTATTTTTTAATAATCCTATTCCTCCAATAAGAGGAAGTAAAAAAAAAGTAAAAAAGAGTAATACTAATAAAACAAGAAAAAAACTAATTAAACTGTTTGAACTTTCAAAACTCACTGCGAATAGACCAAGGAGCAATAAGGCGAATCCAAAAAGAGCAATTAAACTTCCATAGATTATTGCAACTATTGCAATTGCCTTAACTTGGTTTTCTTTTCCCATATCTTTTTTAAGTAAATTTATTTTAAATAATTATCTAAACATTCAATTTCTTTGGAGAATTCATTTTCTTGTTTTTGTATTCATTGAAGTAGAGAATTCTGTCCAGATCTATTTTGTTTTTTGGTTTTGTTTTTGAATATTCATATCCTATTGGAAACATTGCTTCAACATTGATGTCTTCTGGAATTTTTAGGGCTCTTTTAACAAGATTATCTACAAAAAGTCCCACCCAGCAAGTTGATAGACCTTTTTCCTGTATTTTTAAAAGAAAGTTTTCTATTGCTGCTCCTGCTTGCTGTCTACAGTAAATTTTTCCTCTTTCTTCAAATGAATTTATTGTTCTTGAGGGATTTGTACATACAACAACAACATATTGTGCTTTGCTGACAAAATCCTGTTGTGCTGCATCTGCAAGTTTTTGGATTGTTTCAAGTTTATCAACAATAATAAATTTTAATGAGTAATTTGCTCCAGCCATTGGAGCATATCTTGCTGCGTCAATACATTCAATAATGTCTCTCCAATCCGGTTTTTTAGAATTAAATTTTCTCACACTTTTTCTTGATTGAATTGCTTCATCTAATTCCATTATTAAGATAAGAATGATATGTTTATAAAATTAATGAAAGATAAACTTTAAAAGTCAATTTGTTATTTGATTAATAAGTCCCTGTGGCTCAGTTGGTAGAGCGATCGGCTGTTAAATTTTGAAATGTCAAAATTTGCTACAAAATCTTTTGATTTTGCAGAAACCGATAGGTCGCTGGTTCGAGTCCAGCCGGGGACGTTTTTATTACAATAAAATTTAAATAAGGATTAAGTTTAAATTGTTTATGGAAAAAATATATTTATTTAGTTCTGGAAGATGGGCTACTGCAAGATATAGGATCTATGAAGATAAACAGGTTGAAACAAGGAGATATTTTCTTGATTTTTATATTGAGGGTCGTGTGCCTCATGCAAGAGAACTCTTCAAAATTGAAAAAGAAGGAAGAATTCCTGTAAGAAGGGATGCTGGAAAAACTTCTATAAAAAGAAAACTTACCCCTATTTTTTCAAATTATCTTAAATCAATAGATTTTTGAGATTGAATTATTTTAGAATTCACTTTTTCAAACCTAAATCAATTGGTTCTTTAATTTGATTTTTTTCTAGAAATTTGTAAATATTTGCTTGTTTTGAACCCTGGATAATTAAAATCATTGCGTCTTGAGCATTTTTAATATATTCTGCTGGGCCTATTATTCCAACGAAGTTTTCTTTTAATTCAAAATAGCATTTTGTAAGTTCACATAGTGTTTTGAGGGTTTTACCTTTTTTCCCAATAATTCTTGCTCGAATTCTTTTAAAATCCTTCCTTCTTGTGTATTCTTTTATCGATAATATCTCAAAGATTAAATTTTCTTTTTTTATAAGTATTGCAGTTGAAAAGGGGAAACCAAATTCTAATGCATCAATTACTTTTTCTGCAATATATTCTCCTTCTGGAGACCCTTCTATAAAAACCTCTTTCCCGCGATTGGTTATCTTAACATTTAGAATTTCTTCTAATCTTTTTTTATTTTTTATTATTCTTGGAAGTTTTTCAGATATTATTGTTTTCATGGTCCATCTTCCCAACCAGTGTGGGGTTAGAGTTATTTATCTGTTAGAAGTGAATGTTTTTATAATTACCTGCTTATGAGTTCGCAGATTTAGTTGCTTCGAAATTGACTTGTTAGATTTCTTCGCTAAAAAGAATTAATATTTATTTTATTGGAAAAGACCATCCATTACAATTATCTAATCTTTTCTTTGCAAATATTGATTTATAACTTTAGTATAAGGATTTAGTTTATCTGATGATTCTACAACATAAAATCTTGTGAAATTACCCTTTTTTACTCTTATTTCATTATCTTCTTTGATTAATCCTTTTTCAAAGACTTTCATATAATCTCTATGATCTTGTGCTTTAATTTCGAGCATATCTTTTTGATACTTATTCTCTTTTTATTTTTAATTACTTTTATAATATATCTTAGAACTCAACACCCTCTTTTTTCAAATAACCATTTTTCTTTAACCATTCAATTTGATTTAATCTATATTTGAATAAAACATCTCCTTTTGTGTTGTCTAGCTCCCATGGTTCTATTATTACAACATCATCAGGCCTAAGCCATAATTTTCTCTTTAGTCTTCCTGGAACTCTGCAGTTTCTCGATTTACCATCTAAACAACTTATCATCATTTTGTTTCCACCAAGCCTTTGTTCTATTATTCCTATGACTTCATTTCCTCTTGGGAGTTTAACTCTTATTTTTTGAGAAGTGTTTTCATCATTTTCTTTATTAATATTTTCTTCTTCATTAATATCTTTAAATTCTTCCATATAATTTTTAGATAAAGTGTGTTTATAAATTTTGGGAAACTTTATATTAGTACCAAGGCAAAAGGAATATCTTGAATTGTTTTAATGCCTTCTTTAGAAATAATTCCTGCTTCTAAAGCACAGGTTATTGATTTTTCTCCAATAATATTAAATGTGGAATCTTCTATTGACATTTTTTTCATTGTCTGAATTGTTTTTTCTTTAGAAGTTTTTTTACCTTTGAAGAAAGATTCTTTAATATCTAATTGGAATCTTCCTTGTTCAAATTTTTTTCCTAATAATTCAGAATCACAAATAGCAACCACATATCTATAGGATTTGTGTATTTTAATTAGTATCATAAAAAATAAAAGAAAGAATTAGTTAATAAATTTTTTTAATGGTTTATTTTGTTATTCCGCCCATTCTGCAAACAGTTGTTGAACAATCTGGGCATTTCCCTTTTGCGATTTTTGTTCCTTTTTTTGTTTTGCTTTCAACAGGGCCTTTTATCTCAACCTTTTTTTTACATTTCACGCAATATCCTTCTGTCATTTTTTTCTCCTATTTAATTATAGATTCATTGAATCTTTTAATTTGCTAAGGGAATTTTGTTTTTTAAACATTTGGATTTGTTGTTTAATATAGAAATTTTTAAAAAGTGAAGATGCTGAGATATAAAATGAACTTATATAAAAAAGCAAACCAACTTTTAGTAAAGAGCAAATTAAGAAAGCCAATTACTTTTGGAGGAAATGAAGATTTTGTTAGGACTTATAGAAAAGGAGATATAAGCGAGACGAATTTATTCAATGTTACTTGTGATGGTGCATATCATCCTTGCGAAAGGGTTGAGGAAAAAGACCTTGTTCTTCTTGGAATAGATGGAAAAAGAAAATATAGTGGAAGAGGTTATTCTATTTTTGCTAGAAATTTTATTCCTACTCCAATATTTTTTAGAAAGGATTTAGGAGATAAGGACATAATGTATTTTCATCCTTCGCGTATGGAGTGGGAAAAAGTAGGAAATATTGCCTCAAAAGACAGATATGTTAGATTAGGAGAATTAAGTGAATCTTTAGAATAATCAATTTTACTCTTAACACTATGTTTTTACTCAAGCCCACGCTTGTCGTTAATACTAAGTTAATTTTGCTCCTCGCGTAAACTTTCAGCTCCACAATTATGGCGTTATATCTTACTTCTCACGCTGTGTTTTGCCCCACAAGCTAAACAATGAACAAAAGTTAATCTATCTTCTTTTTTTAATTCTGTGTCTGGTTTTCCACATTCTTTACATAAAACAAATTCTTTTGCGTATTGTTCTATTTTTTGATTGATTTTCGTGCTTGGCACTTTTGTATTCAGCACAAGACGATCGCCTTCTTTTTGTCCTGAAGCTGCAAGTTCCCTTAAAATAAATTTTTGAAAGTGTTCTGGTTTTCTTCTTAAATGAGATACAATTGAAAAGAAATTCGTGAGAATTGTTTTTTTACCTTCAAAGTGTCCTTCTATTTTTGGAATTTCCAATCGCGAACTAGATGTGTTAACTTGTTTTACTTTTTTGTATGCTTCTTCTAATAATTTTTCATATTGTTCCATTATTATAAAAGTGAACAAAGAGTTTATAAATGTTTTATGCTTTAGTGAATTATGGAAATTAAGAATCTTGTTCTTGGAATTGCAATTCTTATTCTTACTATTTTTGTAACTGTTTATGGAATTAGTGTATTTTATCCTGCTCAGGAATATGAAGATTATTGTGGAGAATTTAAAACTGGGCAAATAATTGAAAATGAACAGCAATGCATTGGTGTTGAAGGAAAATGGACCTCTGAAGATATTAGATGTGTGACAACCCCCTGTCCACAAGGTTATTGTGATAGAGATTATATTTGTAGGCAAGATTATGAAAATGCACAGGAAACAAGGTCTAAAAAGATTTTTTATATTTCAATTCCTTTGGGAATTTTGATCCTTGTTATTGGGGGATTTTTGTTTCATTTAGAAGCTGTTGGAGCAGGTTTAATGGGGGGTGGAGTTGGAACAATTGTTTATGGGGCAGGAGGATATTGGAGATATGGTGATGATTTGTTTAGATTTATAATTTCTTTATTGGGCTTGGCTGCAGTGATATTTTTAGCTTATTGGTTTAATAGAAAATTTGGGAAGAAGAGATAATTAATTCTTTATACTCTGCTAACTTAGAGGGAGTTTTAAGATGAAAAATAAAATAAATGAAGTATGTGTGTTTTATCTAATGGGATTTATGACTGGCATTGGAATAATACTGGGACTTTTTGGCATAACCATTCTTGTGTTGCTTGTAAGATTATTAGGGATATAATCAAAAAACATAAAACGAAAACTATCAAACAAATAAGAGATATTACTATTCCAGTATCATCTTCAAGAAAAAATTTTATTGCTAAACCAAAGAAGAAACTAAAATAAATAAGAAAATTATTTCAAATATCATATTCAATTCCTCGCAGAATTGAAAAGCCGATGTCTTATTTAAAGATGTCGGCTATTTATTTTCAGCACCCGAAATGTTTAAATAGTTCGGGTTCCTAATTATTTTATGAAAATAATGAAAGTTATTGATAAAAAAGTAGGAGATACAACTTATATTAAATATAGAATTAATTTGCCGAAGCAGGTTGTTGAAGATTCAGGATTGAAAGACAAAGAAGTTAATGTCAAACTTGAAGGCAAAAAGATTGTTATTGAAAAAGAATAAATTTAATCTCCAACAAAAACTCTTAAACTATTTTTGTTTAATTTGATTATTTTTGAAATCTTTTTGTTTTTTGATTTTAGGAATTTTTTGAGTTCGGGTAATTCTTTTTCTTCTATAGAAATTTGTTCTTGATTTTTCATTTGTTCTTAATGCTTCGCTAACTCTTTAAACAAAATTTCATCTTCTTTAAATACTATTTCTTTAGCAACTTTCACGAGTTCTAATAATTTCTTATCATTTTTAGAAATCACATAAGTTTCTTTTATAGTAAGCTTATATTTATCTTTATCCTTTGATTTTTTATTCGCCATTTTCTCCACTCCCTAATGTTACATTTACGAATGCTTTGTTTAAATAATTTTCCACATCTTTTCTATCTATAATTTTACAATATTTTGTAAGCCAAATTTTTATATCATCATAAGTAACTTTGCTTTTGTGCTCTGCAACTTTAAGCATAAAATTTGTTGCCTCACCATAATCTATCATCAAATGACATCTATTAATTAACATAAATATTTTAGAGATTGCGTAAGCTGTTCTTTTATTTCCATCAACAAAATAATGTCTTTTAGCAAACTCATTCAGAGCAAATGCTCCTATTTTAATAGGATTTCTTTGATTTTTATATTGATGGTTAATTAATTTAAATGTAGAGTTGTATATTCCACCTTCTTCTCTGACACCCTTTTCCCCACCACTTAATTCAATTATTCTATCGTGAATTTTTATAATCATTTCTTCCATTTTTAATACTATATCTTTTTTTACTTTTCTTCTTGGTCTATTCCAATAAGGACTTTTACACTTAGGGCAATATTTTGGGGCAACAGATTTCCTTTTTTTCCAAAGGTGATAACATCTATAACAGAAAAGTGTATTATCATTATTACTCATATATTATCATATATGATAACATATATAAACCTTTCCTATTTTTCTGAAACTATATGATTATATATAATAATATAAATATATTCGGGTACCGATACATTTATATAGTTCGGGTGCCTAATTATAATATGAAAAACAAAGAAATAATATGCTCAAAATGTCAGTCAAGATTAATCAAGAAAGACGGCAAACGAAAGACAGAGAACAGAGGATTAATTCAAAGATACAAATGTAAGGAATGTTCTCACAGATTTGTTTTGAATGACGGCTTCAAGAGAATGAGAAATAATCCTCAAAAGATTACTTTATGTCTTGACTTATTTTTTAGAGGAGTAAGCACAAGAAAAATAAGAGAACATCTAAGGGCTTTTTACCCCCATAATAGTTCAGATGTTACAATCTATAAATGGGTTGTAAAGTATTCAAATCAAATTAGTAATTTCACAGATAAACTTAAACTTCAAACAGGAAGTGAATTACAAATAGATGAAATGCAATATTCACGAAGAAAGGATATTAAAGGTGGAAAAGAAGAAAATTGGTTTATTGATAGTATAGATACTAAAACTCGTTTTATGGTAGCTTCTGAATTTTGTAAGTCAAGAGGGAAAGATGAGATAAAATCTGTTCTAATGAAAGCGAAAGAGAAAACAGAAAAACAGATTAAAGTCGTAACTACTGACGGACTTTTAACTTATGAAAATGCAATAAGAAAAACTTTTGGATTAAAAAGTAAAAACAAATATTTCGGAGTAGAGCATAATCAAGTAAATGCTTCTAAAGGTGAAGGTTTTAATATTTTAATAGAAAGGTTACATAATAAAATAAGACACAGAACAAAAACTTTCAGAGGATTACACGGAAGTGTAGAGAGTGTAAATAGTATTATGAAAGGTTATGCAGTTTATTACAATTTCATAACTAAACATCAAACTCTTAAAAGATGCCCTTATGAATTAGCAACTGACTTAAAATTAAATTCTGATAATAAATGGTTGGAATTGATTAATCTATCAACACAAAAATAATTGTTATTAAGATTATCGCTGTAAATAAAACCCCCCAATAATATACTCTCTTATGGAATTGATTAGAAATAAATTTGTCACTTTTTTCATCTCCCATATACATTAAATATTGCCAAGCCCAAAACACAAGATTTAATGCTCCAAAAATCCAACCAAGAATATAAAAAATCCATCTCCAAGATTTTATAGGGAGCTCTTTATTCATAATTATATAAAATAAAATGTTACTTAAAAATCTACCGATTAACACCCGTTAAATTAGCAGAGCAAATTCTTTAGAAACATTATTAAATTGCAAATGTGATATATTTTTATGAATAACTTAGAGGTTACAAAGAGGTTGATAATTCTTTTATTGGTTGGAATATTTTTTGTTAGTTTTAGTGGAGGTGTTAGTGCAGCATGTCAGAATATGGGAGAAGGATTATGGCAGGCAGATACTTGTAATCAACAAGATGTTCAAGAATGTATTGATTCTGCTGTTGATGGAGATACTGTAAGAATCCCTGCTGGAGAATGTGAATGGGATGGAATTCCTGATGTTTCTATATCTGGAAAAGGAATAACAATTCAAGGAGCAGGAGCAGATATGGGGGGCACAGTTATAATAAATACAAAACCCTTTTTAGAATATGATGGAATGTTTGAAATAAGAAGTGATGATTCTCACGAGATAAGGGTGACTGGTATTTGGTTTAAGGGATCAACAACAAATGTAGGTGCAGTTAGCCATATTAATGTAATAGGAATTTCAACAGATGCAATTGTTAGGATAGATAACTGTAAATTTAGTGAGGGTTACATGAATGATAATTGGGTTTTAGGTTCTGCGATAGTTATAAGTGGTCCCTATGCAATTGTTAATAACTGTACTTTTGATACTGCAGGTAAAGAGACAATACAGGTTACAGGAGAATCTGAACATTGGACCAACCCAACAAATGTTGGAACAGATAATTCAATATTTGTAGAGAATAATGTTTTTATTAATAATTATGTGAATCCTACAGGAGCACATCATATTATAGCGGGTTTTGGAGGAGCAAGATATGTCCTGCGTTATAATGATGTGCATAACGGAAACATTGATGCTCATGGTTTTTGTGGTAATATTAAAGGATCAACCCGTTGGTATGAAATTTATGAGAATAACCTCTATATAGACTCTTCTTTTAGCCAGACTGATTTCATGTTTCTTAGAGGAGGAAGCGGGGTAGTCTATAACAATAATATTATCAATGATGGAAGTCTTAATTATGATATTAGACTAACTAACTATAGGTCTGATGAAGATTGGTGTAATGCCGCTACAATAAGAGGAGCTAGTTATGAAAAATGCGCTTGCAATACAATTAATAATCCAGGAGAGGGATATCCCTCTTATGATCAGATAGGAAGAGGTCAAAATCAAGATTCAGAACCTCTTTATATTTGGGGAAATAACTTTTTAGGAAACCAAAGGAGTTTTACTAATATTGGAGTAGTGGATCTTGGAGGAAGTTGTGATGATGAATGTGGGGTTGTACAAAATATGGCAGATTGGATTCAGCAGAATAGAGATTATAATCTTATAGAAAAACCAGGTTACACTCCATATACATATCCTCATCCTCTGACTTATCCGACATGTGGAGATTGGATAATTGAAGGAAGTGAGGAGTGTGATGATGGAAATACTGCTAGTGAGGATGGTTGTAGTTCTTTATGTATGAATGAAGAAGGTTCAGGAACATGTCAATCAGGAGCTGATTCTGATACAAGTGGAGATGTTAGTCTTTCTGAATTAATGAGTTATATTGGAGATTGGAAATCAGGAACAGTAACTCTCGGTGATTTAATGATTGGGATTGGTGAATGGAAAAATGGATGCTAAGAATAAAATATGATTGGATTAAGTAATAGTTGCTCAAGGCGTTAGTTGATTTGTTAGTTAATGATTTTAGATAATTATAAGCTTAGGAAAGTGAGTTAATTATGTTAAAAATTACCCCAACCACCTTACCTTTCCAGGTCTAGGCTCAAAGATAATCCCTTCTTCAAGAAGCTTTAGAATTTCCTGGTTAATCATTTCTGGTGAGAGATCTCGCATATTAAGGATTAATTTGTCTATTTCAATTCCTCCGTCTTCTTCTGAATTTTTTATTTTTTCAAGGATTTTATCTTTGATAGCATTTATTTGTTCTCTTTGAACAGGTGTAGAATTTTTGTTTCTTTCTTTTTCAATTTCTATTTTTCTTATTAAGAGATATTTTGGATCCTGTTCCCTGATAATTTCAGGAGTGATGTATAATTCATTGTTCCATATTCTTAATATTCCTATGACAAGAACTGTTTGCCCTTGGATTATGTTCTTAAATTTGTCTACTGCATCTGCAAATACTCTTAATTTTATTTGTCCTGATCCATCATCTAATGTGAATGATGTGAATCTGGATTCTCCTTCACTTTCATATTTATCTATTATGTTTCCAATTACATTTACTCTTACTATTTGTTTGTTTCCTAATTCTAAAAAAGAAAACCTCTCCCCATCAATAATAGGCTTTCCAATTAATAAGTCTCCGATTCTAAACTTGTATGCAATGTGTCTTTTGAATTTTTTATCTTCAACCATATTAAAAGAACCTAAGTGGTTCTTTGGGATCTCTCTTCTTGTTCCTGCGAGGCAATTTCTTCAATAGCCTCCTTAGAAAATCGCGTGAAATGAAGTTCCCTTAATTTAATTGTTTTATTTTCTTGCGATTTAAAATATCTTTTAATATAAGGAAAAATTTTTTAGAGTTTTTAAATATTTATGAGTTAATAGGTGGTTTAGAATAACGTTAGAGATATACGAAGTTTTTCTGGAACGAAGTGGAAGAAAAATTTGGGTGAAGCCCGAGCCGAGCATTTTTCCGTTAAATTCTTGTTATACGCCCCGACGAGTGAAGCGAAAGCGCAGCGTGGTCGAGAAGCGAAGCGACGAAGAAGTTGCAATCTTGGCCGATAAATTTATATAATTCAGATAATCTCTGTTTATTATGAATCAACAACAAACATTTACAATACCCACAGAATTAACAGATCTATTAAGGGATGAACTTGGTGACATACCTGTGAAGATAGGCAGGACATATGAAAACCTACCTGAAAATATGGGGGGCCCAGGAGAACCAAGATGGAATCGATATGCAACAATTGTAGCAATAAATCCTGATTTATCAGAAAAATTTATTGGGATATACAAAGAATTGATTTTTGTTGATGGTCCTTTAGGAGATTATAATTTTATTTCTGCTAGAGATATCTAAGGGCAAGATTGCAATTAACATTAGATTATCAATAGTAAATTATTGATAATCTTATAATAAGGAGGTAATCAATAGTACTCTAATTTATAGTATGTTAACGTAAATTCTAACTACTAGTTTTCTGAACAAATCCCCTCTTAGGTTTGAAAATGTCTCCTGAAGATTGCAGTTTATCTATTGAATCGTGAATTTCGTTTTTACTCATTTTTGTTTCAAGTTCTTTTTCAATTTCTTCTATTGGAATCATTTTTCCAATTTTGTTTTCAAGTTCAGTTATTATTTCTCTTACTACTATTATCTTGTTTCTTTGTGAAGTTGGAATTCCAGTGGAGATTCTATCTATGTCAAATGTTTTTGATTCATAATCATAACCTACCTGCATTAAATAATATTTCATTATTTCTATTGCATTTTTTGCATCGTCTTTTGTTACTTTACTGCTTAATCTTATTTTTGCTGAAGCTTCTGACATTCTTACTAATGCTTGTAGTTGTCTTGCTGAAATGGGGATTGGTCTTACTGCACTTTCTGAAGAAACAGGGCGATTTCTTAAATCAATGTAGAATTTTTTAATTTCTTCAACTGCTTCTTCACTTAATTTTGGAACTATTCTTTGTTTTGCGTAAGCAACATATTTTCTAAATAATTCTCTTGGGATTAACATATTCTCTCCTTTTTCTTGGTGTTCTGCTAAAACATGAGTTGCAATTCTTGTGTCTTTTTCTCTGTCTGGAATGTCTCTTAATGTGAAGATTATGTCAAATCTATTTATTAGAGTTGGGGGTAAATCAATTTGTTGAGCAATTGATTGGTAAGGGTCGAATCTCCCGAATTTTGGGTTTGCTGCTGCTAAAACAGAGGTTTCTGCTCTTAAGTTCGCTTGTACATTTGCTTTTGAAATTGTTATAGTTTGCTGTTCCATTGCTTCGTGCATTGCACTTCTATCTTGAGGGTCCATTTTTTCTAATTCATCAATGCAGACTAAACCCTTGTTTGCTAAAACCATTGCGCCTGCTTCTAAACTCCATCCTCTTAAATATTCATCTCTAACTACTGTTGCTGTGAGTCCTGCTCCACTTGCACTTTTTCCGACAACATATCTCCCTTTTGGAGAAATTTCTGCCATAAAAGTTAGTGTTACTGATTTTGCTACACCTGGATCTCCTATTAAAAGGATGTGAATGTCCCCCCTACTTTTTTGTCCATCTGAGTGCTTTTTTTGAACACCTGAAAATAATTGTAAAACAAGTGATTTTTTTATTTCTTCATATCCCCATACACTTGGAGTAATGCTTCTGGCTAAATTATCGAATATTCTTGGGTCTTCAGCTAATTCTAAAATTTGTCTTTCGTCTTCTTCAGAAATATCTAATTCTTCAAAAGTTTCTTCCATTGGAATTAAGTTGTTTACTTCAATTGCTAATTCAAATCTTGTTGAAAGACCGCCAGTACTTAATGGAACAGGAACTTCTTTTAGGATTCCAATCACCTTTATTCTGCTTCCAGGAGTTGTTTTCTCTTCCATTTTTGGTTCAACTAAATCCTCTTTTACAAAAGCATTGATTCTCTTTGGCTGTTCTCCTCCTGATAAAGATTCGGGGGATTCTTCTATTACTAATCTTTGAGTATCCACCATTTCCTTACTTATTAATTTGAATCCTCCTTTTCTTCCGCATGAACATCTTGAGGGTTCTCGGAATTTTTTTTCTATTTGTAATACTGAAATAATTGTCCCACAACTTGGGCACTCAAATTTTGCGTTTACTACTTGGGGTCTAACATCTGATGCTTGTCTTATAATGCCTTCAATTACAATCATTTCATTTAGATTTTTTGATCGAATATTTCTTACTTTCATCTCTTGGGATTTTGAAATATTGTGCAGTCTAACTCTAACATTATTTATCAAACCTTTTTCTTCAATTGCTAATTCAATTAACCTTAGAGTTTCTTCTGGATTTGAGAGAATTTCATTTGCAAGAATGTTTGAAAATTCTGTAAGTTTCATAAAATCCAGATAGATTACATTATTTCCTCTACGAATTGATTCTCCGAGCTCTTTTTTATTAAAGTCAAAAAAATTCTTTGCTTCAATGATTAACTCCTCATTTTTTGGCTTTTGTTCTTCATCACCCATATTAGAAATATGACACTTTACTTTTTATAGATTTATGTGAATTGTCAAGTAGTTTAGAATTTAAGGATTATTTTTGAGGGGTGAAAGTTGTAGTCTATTTTAATCTCTTATGAATAAGTAATCATCCCTTATAATTTTTCAACGCAACTTTTACATCTTTTAAAACTTGAGTCATGCTGAAGTCAAGTTGCTGTTTATTTTTTGTTCCTGTGCAAACGAGTTTTCCATTGCTGAATAAAAGAAATGTTGCATTTGGTTCAATTAGTTTGTAGACTAATCCTGGAAATTGTTCTGGTTCGTATTCTGTGTTTTGCATTTCTAATGCAAGAAAATTTAGGTTTAGTTTTAGATTAATTGTTCCTGAGGCAACAATATTCTGAACTGTTATTTTTGGGGTTATTGTGATGTCAACATTTATTTTTTTAAGTTGTTTTATTACTTCTTGTATAACTTGTTTTACTTGAGCTACTGATTTCGTTCCTGTACAGACTAAATTTCCAGAGGAGAAAACAAGAACAGCTGATTTTGGTTCTTTTATTCTGAGTACAAGTCCAGGAAATGTTTCTGGATTATATTCTGTATTTGGTTGTGTTCTTGCTAATTTTGTCAAAGGAATTGGCTTTTCAAGTGAGGTTGTAGCAACAATATTTTGAATTTTGTAATTATTTTTAGTTTGTGTGGGCATTTTAGTTTAAATAATGAAATTGGTTTATAAACTTATTGAGTTTCAATTTTTTCATATGAATTTTTTCTTATAGTTTCTATTGTTATTATTGTTACAATTATTGTTATTGTTATTAAGATTATGACTATTATTATAAAAATTAATAGGGCATCTCTTTTGCAATTTTTTGTCTCTTGTTTAGTTTCATACTCTCCACATTTATTTATATCAGCGCATGTTCTTATTTGAGAGTTTTCTATACACTTACTCCATTCTCCACAACTCCATTGGGAAATGCAATTTGTTGTTGGAGTACATGATTGTGATTCTAGTGGTTTTTGTGAATTATTTCCACATAAATTTGTATCAACACAACTTCTTATTTGAGATTCCCCTATACACTCAGACCATTTTGTACAATTCCATTTTTGAACACATTCTGTTGAAGAGCAGTATCCTCTTTCAAGAGGCTTTCCTGATTCATTTTCACATTCATTTTCATCTTCACACGTTCTTGTTTGAAATCCTCCTGTGCAATCAGACCAGTCTGTACAAGTCCAATTAGAAACACACCCTAAAGGACTTTGTGTTAAATTGATGTTTACATAAAATTCTGAAATAGATTGTCCTGAAGGGTCTCTTGCCCATATACCTATTGTAAAATTATCTTCAGTGTTTGTGTTTGCTGTAAATTTGAAATTTTTTGTTTCTTCTTCAGCAATAAGAAAACCAGTTAGGTTACTCCAGCTTAATACTGAACTTGTGTTTGAAAAATTTTCATAAAGTGCATTTGTGTATTCTGTTCCTTGTTTGAATTTAAGATGAGTCGGAAGGATTATATTTACTTGAGTTACATAAAGATTTGATCCAATCTGCTGGTTGTTTCTAATCATCAAATTATATTCAAAGTCTTCACCTTGATTAACAATCGAATAATTTTTTCCATCTGAACCCAAAACCCCGATATCTGAACTAACAAGATTAATCAAAAAAATAAAAACTAATGTTGATAAGTATAACCCCTTTTCCATGCCATATAATAGATAAAAGGGGCTTTTAAATTTTTTTAATAATTTATTCTTAATTTTTCAACCATATCTCCAGTTTCTTTTTTGGTTTTGAAAATCTTTTTCAATTTCTTTTAATGTTGCAATTTCGGAAAGAGGTTTGTCTTGCCTGAGAGCTGTGAATCTCGGGAATCTTAATGCCCACCCAGAATTGTAATTTGGTGATTTTTGGATTTCTTGGTAAGTTACTGAGACAATTATTTTTGGTTTTATTTTTACTGATTTTTCTTTTTCTGAAATAATCAGAGGCATTATTTTTTCAGTTAATTCTCCAAATGAAATTCCTTGATCTGCTTTTTCTTTAATTCCTGTTCCAACTTTTCCTATTTCCAAATATTCTCCTTTTTCATTTCTACAAGATAAAATAAAACTTGAAAGCCAACCACTTCTTTTTCCTGTCCCATATTCTGCACCGGTTATTACAAGATCAAGATCTCTTTCTTCTGGTTTTATTTTTAGCATATGACCCACTCTTGAACCTGGTTGGTATTTTGCTTCAAGGTTTTTCATCATAACTCCTTCTTGATTGTCTTTAAGCGCTCTTTCGTAAAATTCTTTTGCTTTTTTTTCATCAGAAGTAATTATTTGTTTTGCATGAATTATCTTATAAGGATGTTTTTGGATAATTTTTTTTATTAATTCTGTTCTTTTTTTGAAAGGTTCGTCTAATTGCGATTTTCCATTGTAATATAAAATGTCAAAAACATTTATTTCAATTGGCAGTTCTTTTTGAATTTTTTCTATAGAATATTTTCTTCTTATTCTCTGACTGATGTCTTGAAATGGAGTGTATTCTTTTGTTTTTTTATGAAATCCTACTGCTTCTGAATCTAAGATGAATGAATCTCCTTTTACATATTTTAGAATATAATCAACAACTTCAGGAAATTGTTTAGTTACATTTTCAAGACTTCGAGTGAATAAAATTATCTGGTTACCTTTTTTGTGAATAATCATTCGGAATCCATCGTATTTATATTCTACTGCGCAGGGTTTTCCTAATGCTTTAAATCCTTCGGCAATTGTTAGGACTTTTTGAGCTAGCATTGCTTTTATTGGTTTTCCAACTTGAAGATGCACCTTGTCTAGTTCTTTTAATTTGCTTTTTTGTGCAACTTCAAAAACTCTCGACAGATCATTTGATTTATCAATAGCTTTTTGTATTTTTTTAGTAGCCTGTTTTTTGTCATCAAAAAATGCTTCTGCTATGGAATCTCTTATTGTGCTTTCTTTAACCCCTATTCTTAAATCTCCAATTAATGTTCTCACTAAATATTTTGCTTCAATTGGATCTGCTGAAGTTAGAAGTTCTGTTATTAGTGAAAGTTTTTTCGCAACTGTTCCTTTTCCTTCGAGTTCAGGGAGTTTTCTTAGATTTTCTAAGATTTTTTTCATTGTTAAAACATGGGAATCAAGAGTTGTTTGTTTTTTATGCAAAGTAAATTTTTCAGCAACAAGACCAAGGTCACCCAAAATTTTCCATTCATGAATCACTTTTTTTTCAGGAGTTCCTGTTGATTTGGAAATTGCTTTTATTGCTAATTGACTGCTTATACCAATCCTTCTTTCGTCATATTCTGGATAAATATCTCCCAAGAGTAAATACATAATATCTTTATCTTCTTTTGGCAAATATTTTAAGAATTTTGAGAGAGTCTCTATCTTTTCGAGACGTTTTGTTGTAGAGGAAAGTTCTTCATAAAGTTGTGCTAATTTTTTGTATCTCATTCTCTTTTGTTAGGTTATAATGAGAAGGGAGTTTTTAAGATTTGGTATCATTCATTATCTCTTTAATTTCATCTATGTTTAGGAGTTTTCCAGGGCAAGTTTTTGTAACATTTGTAAATTCATTATGTCCAAGAATATTTTCTTTTGGAATTTTGTATTTTAATGAATTCTCTTTTAGAAATTTAATCAATGTTTGAATTTGTTTTTGAGTTGGATAAAATTCATCCAAATTTCCAATTAGACAAACACTTAATGAATTATCGTTGTGTCCATAAACATGAGCTCCAATATATTTTTCATTTCTTCCTTTTATGAGATTACCCTCTTTGTCAATGATCCAGTGATAACCAATATCTTCCCATTTGTTTATATTGACATGAATGTTTTTGATCCTTTCAATTGAATCTATATTCCTATGAGAATGATGTATTACAATGAATTTTATCTCTTTTAGAAGTTTCATTTCTTATTTACTTTTCCATAATCCATGTAAATTGCAATAACATCTTGCTTTTACATTTTCTGTTTTAGCACAAAATTTTGATTCTGGTTTTTCTTCTGGTTTTAAATTTTTTCTGCAGATTTTGTTTTTGTCCTTATTTTCTAAACCAATCCATTCAATATAATGTTCATTTGTCATAGGATGTTCAATTTTTCCTATTTTGACAATTGTTTTTTCTTCAGGTGTTTTTTCAATTACAGGGATATGCTTTTCATTTGCAGCGTCTATTGAATTTTCTTTTTGTAAAATCATTGGTTGATTGCAACAAACTAAAGCATCTGCTCCAGAATGCAAAACTTCAATTATATTTCCACATATGTCACATTTATAGATTTGTTGAATTTGTGTCATAAGAAATTTAATCTGAAGCAGTTAATATATTTTTTGATGGATAATTTTTGAAAAGATATTTAAATCAGATAAGTTATCCTTTAAAATGAGCTTGAGATATGTTAGACTTAAGAAAGACCCTTTAACAGAGGAAGAAATTAAAGAAAAATATAAAGAAATTCAAGAAGAGATGAAGGAAGTTTTAGCATGGAAAAAAGAAGTAGAAAAAGATCTTAAGGATGTTAAAGCGTCTCCTCAAAAAAGAGGTGCTACAAAGAGAACTTGGAAAAGAGTTCTTAGAAGAATTGATACTGTTAATGGTCAGATAATTTACTGGAAACTTAGAGTAAATGGTGAGAGCCATTTTAAGGCAGGAATTGAAATGAATGAATATTGGGCTAGTTGTCGAGAGAGGAATGATTGAGAATAATTTTAATAATTTTTACATTGTAGTTCATAATATACTTGGGGGTGCTCGCATGCAGGACAAATTTGTGGAGCTTTTAAGCCTTTATGAATATAACCACAATTCCTGCATTTCCATTCTACTTCTTCTGATTTTTTGAAAACTTGATTTTGTTCTATATTTTCTAATAATTTCCGATATCTTCTTTCATGTTGTTCTTCAACTTCTCCAATTTCTTTAAATGATTTTGCAACTTCTTCAAAGCCCTCTTTCCTAGCTGTTTTTTCAAATTTAGGATATATTTCACCCCATTCTGCTTTTTCTCCTTCTGCAGATGCTAAGAGATTTTCTTTTGTTGTGCCGATTTTTCCTGCTGGATAATCTGCTGTAATCTCTAAAGCTTCACCTTCGCATTCTTGTAAATGTTTAAAGAAAATCTTTGCATGTTCTTTTTCATTATCTGCTGTTTCTGTAAATATTGCTGAAATTTGTTCATAGCCTTCTTTTTTTGCAACTGACGCAAAATAAGTATATTTGTTTCTTGCTTGGCTTTCACCTGCAAATGCTTTTAATAAATTTTTTTGTGTTTCACTTTTTTTTAATTGCATAGAGAAAAGAGAGATAAAGAGTTTATATAATTTTTATTTTTCAACAATGTCGTATAATTGCTGTTAAACTTCCCAAACGGAACAAGTGGAGTGAAAGCGCAGCGTGGTCGAAGTGGAGGAAATCTGAAGAGTTATTTTCAAGGGCGTTCTATCTAAAGAGCGAATGCAATACATCAAGAACGAAAATCAAGGCGAGAAATCTTTATCGTGTTACAAAGTATGCAGAACGAGATGAAAGAAATACTCTATTTAAATCGTAATTTGATGAAACAACTTTAATTTATACACATATTGCTTCTCCAAATTTAATCAATACAAAAAATCCTTTAGAAAGTTTATAATTTATGTGGTTATTTCCCTCGTCTTTTACCAGCTCGGACAGAAGGTCTAACTTTTGAAGTTGGATGTTTGTTTCTTAATCCTCTAGATTTCTTTGCAGCTGAAGTTAATCCTCTCATTGCTCTTTTTTGATTAATTTTTTTTGTTGTCCAGTTTATTGTTTTGTCGTTTTTGATTTCTGGTCTTTGCGGGTCTACACAGATTACTTCATAAAAATAATTCATACCGTCTTTACCAATTTGGTATGAATTTAATACAACTAAATTTTTGTATTTTCTTTCAACTCTTTGTTCTGCAATCCATTTGTAAGACATCTTTAAATTTTTTCTTGTGTGAAGTCGTTTGCTTCTTCTTCCTTTATTTGGTCTTGGTCTTTTATGACCTCCTCTTTTCACTCTTATTCTAATTATTATAAAACCTTTTTTACTTTTGTATCCTAAAGCTCGAGCCCGATCTAGTCTAAGTGGTTTATCAACTTTTGTAAAAACCTGTGATCTTCTCCATTCGATCATTCTTTCTCTAAGAGTTTTTTTGTCGGGTTTTTTCCAAGCATTTCTTAAATAATGATATAATCCTTTTGTCATGAAATATTGATAGAATTTTGGTTTTTAAAGTTTGGGTTTGAATTAACAAAACTTATAAATAACTTAATTCTTTGAATTTTGTATGAGGCTGTAGCTCAGCCTGGCTAGAGCACTGCTCTGATAAGGCAGGGGTCCACGGTTCAAATCCGTGCAGCCTCATATAATCTTTTATTCTCCTAGTTCAAGAATTAGTTTTCCTTTAGAAAGATTATAATCTGTTATTGGCAGACTTATTGGGATTAACTTAAAATATATCTTGTCTTTTGCAAGAGCTTTTATTTCAATGCTGTTTTCAAGTTGTGTTATTGAGAGATCTTCTACAGATTTAACTCCAGGTATTTCTATTTCATATATAACTTTGTCTGAAAACCTCTTTATGTTTGTTGCTGGTTCTTGTTTTGGTAAATTTGAATTGTTTTTTATATTTCCTTTTGGAAGATTTATTCTTTTTACTTTAATTTCTTCTTTTGGATTTTTTCTATTTCCATCTCCAAATGAATCTATTTGTATTTTTGGGGGGTTATTTCCAATTGTAGAAATCTTAATGCTCACTCCGCTTTTTTTGAATTCTTTTGAATTCTTTTTAGAAGGTTGATTCATATTTGAAAACTCTCTATTTAATTCTTTTCCAAGAGATTTTACTAATGAATTAAAAATCTTGTTAAAGCCTATTGGAAGTTGTAACTCATTATTCAATGGAATAAAATCATTTTTACCTAGCATACCCCAATTTTCATTTGAACTTTTATTTAGGGGATTTCCGCAAGAAGGACAAAAATCATAATTAAGGTTTATTTTCCTACCGCATCTTTTACAATTTTTCTTCTTGAACATTATAATTTCAAAAGGAGCTTCTTTAAATATTTTGTGATTATTTTACATCGAGATATTTTTTTATAGACATGATCTCATGAATTTCTTGATTGATTGTTGGTCTTGCTTCTTTAGTTATGATCTCTTTAAAGATTTTTGAATTGTTGAATTTTTTTGTTACTCTTATTTCTTTTATTTTGTGGAGCCATAAAAATATTACAATCATTCTTGCTATAGAACTTAAAATAAAAATTGCTATTATTGGTTCAATTATCGATATTGTGAGATATTTTATCAATATTGCGCTTAAACCCGCGCCCAAGAATGTTCCTATCCCCCAAAGTAGATTATAATAAGATAGTGCGAGACCTCTTTTTGGGGTGCTTACATTGTCATAAATGAAATTTTTTTCAGTTAGGTGAAATCCAGCCCATGAAATTCCACTAATAAGGGACGGAACAAATATGAGATAAACTGGAGATGGCGATACTATCCAAAGTAAAGGAACTATTGGGATGATTAGAGTTGCGATAGAAAGTGTTTTATAACTTCCAAGTTTATCTGAAATTTTCCCCCAAAGTTCTAATATTAATAGAGAAAATATGGTCCCTGAAAAGATTATTATCATATATAAAGTATAGGAAAAATTTAGGTATCTAAGAAGGTAAATTACTAAAAGAGGGGAAGAGATTGCACAGGCAAATGAAAAGAAAAATCTGAATATGGAGAATTTTCCGAAATTGTTTTTTGGTGCTTGAATTATGAAATCCCAAAATGAAAAATAGTCCCCTTTTTTTAGTTTTAGTTTTGGTTCATATTGCTTTTTATAAATTTTCCAGCAAATTAATCTTGAGAAAAGTGCAAGTGCAAATAGAATAACAAATCCTTGCATTATTGAATTGTTTCTTTTAAAATAATCTAAAAAAAATGAGGCTGATATTGCTAATATAACTGAAATAAACCCTGTCAGAAGGGTTCTTTTTGCAAACCATCTTCCTCTACGTTTTTCTTCTACTAAATCCCCCACCCATGAAAAAAATGCAGGGCTTCCGATATTTGCAAGAATTGTGAAAAATGAGAAGAAAAGCAAAAGTAAAATTGGAAGAATATTTATTAAAATTCCTTTATAATACAAAATTGAAATTGCGATTAAAGGCAACCACATAAGTGATTCTAAAAAAACAGATTTTACCATAATTTTTTTCCGAGAATATTTTTCCATAAGTCTTGATCCAAATAATTGACTTATTGGTCCGAGAAGTCCTGAAATAGAATTAAGCATTGCAACCATTGAACTACTTGAATTAATTGCAATCGCAAATGGAGAAACAAAATAATCTCCAAATGAAGTTCTTCCTGTTGCGAATATGCCTTCTTTTATATTCTCATGTCTTGCTTTTTTCTTTTGGCTTTTTATTTTAGAAAGTTCTTCTTTAGATAATTTTTTCACCATCTTTATTACAACAAGAAAAAAAGGTTAATAAAAGTTATGCGCCATGCGGGAATCGAACCCGCATCACAAACTTGGGAAGCTTGAATTCTACCACTAAACTAATGACGCCTAGCTAAATCTATGTTCTGGAGTTGATAAATTTTTATATAGTTGTGATTTATATTTATTTTGTGGGAAAAGATTTAACAGACTTAATAGAGAAAGCTGTTCTTTATGGTAGGGCAGGTAGGATGTTAGCACAACTTGGAGGTTATTTTACAAGTGCTGAGCAGGAGCTCATTCAGGAAATTTACTCTCGTTTATTAAATAAAGAAAATATAATTGATGATAGCCCTGCAATAGGTTATATCTCTTCTAAGACAGGAAGAAAGAGTAAGATAAGTATAAGTGAGGCAGTTAACTGGTTTGAGAAGAATTATAAGAAATGGAGCATTCCTTTGCAAAATAAGCGTAAAGAAATAAAACCTCCTAAAGTGAAAATTATGTTAACTTATGGTCTAAGAGAAGGCAGAGATTTTGATGATGAGGAATATATCTCTGCGATTGTTGATATTGCAAATCTTCCTAGGAATCAAGCTGAAAAATTATACAGAGAGATTCTTAAACCTCAGTTAATTAGTGCAGATGAATCTTCTGGAATGATTGAAATTGAGATAAAGAAAAAGTCTTAATTAGTTAATCTTTTATATTCTTATTTTCTTGATTAATAATGGTAAATAAATTTTATATCACAACAGCAATTGATTATGTTAATTCAGAACCGCATATTGGTCATGCATATCAAAAAGTAATTGCAGATGTTTTAGCTAGATGGAACAAGCTTAGAGGAAAGGATGTTTTTTTTCTTACTGGAACTGATGAGCATGGACAAAAGATTGCAAAGAGTGCTTTGAAAATTAAAAAAACTCCTAAAAATTTTGTTGATGATTTGGCTCCGAAATTTGAGGAAGCGTGGAAATCTTTGAATGTTGATTTTAATAGATTTATTAGAACTACTGATGAAGATCACGAAAATAAGGTTAAGAAATTTATTAAGTTAATGCACGATAATGGAGATATATATAAAGGAAATTATTCTGGGCTTTATTGTGAAGGTTGTGAAGCTTATGTAACTTCCAAGGATTTGGTTGATGGGAAATGTCCTTATCATTATAATTCAAAACCCCAAGAGATAAAGGAAGAAGCTTATTTTTTTAAATTAAGTAAATATCGGGATAAATTACTTGAATTATATAAAAAAAATTCTGATTATATTTTGCCTAAATCTCGAAGACAAGAGATAATTAATAGAGTTAAAGAAGAATTAAAAGATTTGAGTATTACTAGAACAAGAGATAAAATATCTTGGGGGATTGATTTTCCTCTTGATGAAAATCATGTTACTTATGTTTGGTATGAAGCTTTGCTTAATTATATTACTGGAATTGATTGGCCAGATAATAAATTTAAAAAATTTTGGCCTGCTGATATTGAGATTTTGGGAACTGATAATTCATGGTTTCATTGTGTAATTTGGCCTTCAATGTTAATGAGTGTTGGAATTGAACCTCCTAAGACAATTTTAATAAATGGTTTTTTGACTTTTAATGGAGAAAAGATTTCTAAATCATTAGGAAATGCAATTAGCCCTAAGGTTTTAGTTGATAAATATGGTGTAGATGCAATTAGATATTATCTTACTAGGAATTTTGTTTTTGGTCAAGATGGAGATTTTTCAGAACAGGCTTTAGTTGAGAGACATAATAATGAGCTTGCAAATAAATTAGGGAATTTAGTTTCAAGAGTCAGTGGTTTGATTGAGAAAAATGGTTTTGAAAAATGCGAGAATAAATTAATTAAGAAATTGAATACTAAGAAAATTGAAAAATTGTTTAATAATTATGAGTTTGATAAGGTTTTGAATGAAATCTTTGCTTTTGTTGATGTTTGCAATGAGTATGTTCAGAATAAGAAACCTTGGGAGACTAAAGATAAGAAAGTGCTTTATGAATTAGCTGATTCAATAAAATCGATTAGTGTTCTTCTTTGGCCTTTTATTCCTTCAGCAAGTGAGAAAATTGCAAAGCTATTTGGATTTGAAATTAATTGGAAGCAGATAGATAAACCACTTAGGGATAATAATAAAATTATAAAAAGTGATGTTTTGTTTAGAAAGATATGAGTGATAAAGAGAGTGATTTTGGGAAAATGGAGGATGTTTATTTTAATCAATTTGGGAAACATGATAATGATTATCCCGTAGGACTATGTGAGTTAATTTCATATGCTAATTGTCTAAATAATAATCCTCTTTTAAGAGGTGAAAGAGATTCTTTATCTTTGAGAGGATTTGTTAAAGGATAATTAATTTTAAATACTCTATTATTTATTTTTTAAAATGGAAGGAATAGCTACATTTGAAGATTGGAGTAAACTTGATTTAAGAGTTGGAGAGATTGTTGAAGTTGAGAATATTGAAGGAGCTGATAAATTGTATAAATTGAGTGTTGATGTTGGTGAAGAAATTGATAAGAGAGTAATTTGTGCTGGAATCAAACCTTATTATTCTAAAGAAGAATTAATGAATAAGAAAATAATTATGATTGTGAATTTGGCTCCTCGTGTGATGCGGGGAATTGAGAGCCAAGGTATGCTTCTTGCTGCTGGAAGTGCTCAAGAAAATTTGTGTGTTTTACTTGCTCCTGAGAAAGATGTTGGGAATGGGTGTCGGATTAGTTGATTAATCTCTCCCAAAAATTCTTTTCCAGAAATTTTCCCGGTCCTTGTTTGAGTCATATTCAATATCAAGAAGTTTGGCAGCGATTTCTTTGTATGCTCGAGATGATTTGCTTTTTGGATGTGTATGGACAACTGCATCCTTGAGGTTTAATGATTTTTTAACTGCAATATCCTCAGGGATACTTCCTAAAATTGGAACTTCAAGCATTTCTTTTACTGTTTCTGGAGACATTTCAATATAATCTCTTTTCACTCTTGAGATTATTGTTCCTAAAACAGGTGTTTTTAATTCCTCTGCTATCTTTATTGTTTTCAAAGCATCTGTAATTGCAGGCATTTCAGGATTTGTTACTATGATTAATTCATCAGCTACTTCAATTACTGATAAGGCTTCACTTCCTAATCCTGCAGCACTATCAATGATTACATATTCAGCAATTTTTCCAAAATCTTTTTTAAAATCTTTTATTCTTTCTGGTTTTATTTTTTTTAATTCTTTTATAGATAATGAAGAAGGAACTATTTTAATACCTGATTCATGTTCATAAACAGCTTCAAATAAATCTGCTTTATTTAGTAAAACATGATTCAAGTTTATTGGAACTTCTGGAGAGTTTAAATGAATTCCAATGTTTGGAGTTGAAAGATTTCCGTCTACTATAAGCACGTCCTTTCCAAAATAGTTCATAGCTGCACCTAGATTTATAGCTGTCGTGGTCTTTCCAACACCACCTTTACCCGATGTAATTACAATTATTTTTTTCATTTGAAATTTTAATGTCTTCTCTAAAATAAATAAGAGATTTTTGACTTAAGAATTTTTAATATTCTCTTAAGATTTATAAATTAAGAAAATTGTGTTTATAAAGATTATTAGATTAGGATTTTAAGAATTTCTTTGAGGTATTTACAAATTTTTCTAACAATTCTGAATAGACTTTTAGTTTTTCAAGGTTTATGTTTATTTCTTCTCCTTTGAAGAAAACTTTCAAGGTTACATTTTTTCTGAATTCACCAATTCGCTCTTTTTTTAGTTCATTAATTTTTTTGAACATATCATAGAGTTCAATCACTTCTAAAAATTCTTTATCTTTTTTGAATATCTTTTTTATTTGTTCTATTCTTCCTACAGGGTTTTCTGATATTGAAGAAATCTTTTTCTTCTTCTTTGTGTGTTTTAAGACTTCATTATTACAGGTTTCAATTAGTCTGCTCCATCGAATAAGAAGGTTAACTATGACATCGCAAGTTTTAGTATATTTTAAACTTACATACAATAAATGATCTGCGCTTATCTTTTCCTTAATAATATCTTCCATCGTTCCCCCAACAGTTTAGAAGTATGTTTCATAAGGGAAAAGGGGTTTTTATACTTATCTCAAAATTACTTGTTTTGTTTTATTTAATATATTTTTTCCTAATATTAGAAATTCTTTTGTTTTTTCAAAGGTTATTATTTTTGGTTGTAATTCTTCTGAAAGAATTATTATTTTTTTGTCTTTAATAAATTCAAAAGGACTTTTTTTATGTTGTTCAGCTATTTCGAAAAGTTCGTTTATTAAATTAATTTCTTGTTTTGTTATATTATATTTTGAAGCGCATTTTTCCTTGAATGTTCTTAGATTTTCTTTTTGATTTTTGTATAATTTTATTCTTTTGTATAAATATTCATATTGAAGTATTGAGTTAATACAGTCTACAATTGCTTTTTTTGTTTCTAAAAGAATTTTTAAGAGAAGTCTTTTGTCCTTAATTAATGGAAAAGTTACATAAACCATATGATCAATTATTTTTATTGTTTTATTTGCACTTTGAATATTCTCAATGAATTTTTCCATTAAATATAAAGGTGTTTGAACTTGAAATAATTAACTAAATTATTTAAATGAGTGTTTTTTTGGTTTTAGATGGTGGATTTGAATTTATTTGGAAAAAAGGCAATTGTTTTTGGTATTAGAGATGATAGTAGTGTTGCTTGGAATATTGCTAGAATATTGAATCAAGAGGGTGTTCAGATTGCTGCTGCTTATCAAGATAGAAGCGAGGAAACAGCAAAAGAACTTGTGAAGTCTTTGAAGAATTCTTTTGGAATGATTTGTGATGTTACTGATGATAATCAACTTGATGGTTTTTTTAAGAGGGTTAAGAAAGAATTTGGAAATGTTGATTTTTTGATTCATAGTATTGCTTTTGCGAAAAGAGATTTTCTTAAAGGTAAATTTATGAATGTTGATTTAAATGGTTATAATAAGAGTCAAGAAGTTAGTGCTTATTCTCTTGTTGAATTAACAAGGAGAGTTCATCCGATGATGAATTCTGAAGGAAGTATTATTGCTATGACTTATATTGGGTCACAAAGAGTCTCAGAAAATTATAATGTTATGGGTGTTTCTAAAGCTGCTCTTGAAGCAAGTGTTCGTTATCTTGCAAATGATGTTGGTGACAAAAAAATAAGAGTAAATGGAATTTCTTTTTCACCTATTTCGACAATGGCTGCGTCTGGAATTTCTGGATTTGAAGAGCATCTTGATGTTCATAAGGAGAAATCTTTTTTGAAAAGAAACATTACTCAAAAAGATGTTGCGAATACTACTTTGTTTTTATGTTCTAGTTTATCAAGAAATATTACTGGCCAGATAATTTTTGTAGATGCTGGAAGTAGTGTTAAGAATTAACTTAGTTCTAAAATTGCTTCAGCCAAATCACCTGTTTTTTCTAATACTTTTTTAGCTTCTTCTTCACTACAGCCTGTTTTTTCAACTATTGTTTGAATGTCCTCTTCTGAGACTCCAATTTCTTCTGATTCTTCTGAAATCTCTCCTGCAATTTGAAAGGTTTCTTGACCTTGCATTTTGATTTTTGTTACAGTTGGATTTTCAATGATAATTTTTTTGTCGTCTGATCTTTCAATTATTACTTTTGAAGCATCTATTTCTTCTTGGGCAATGCCCATCTGCTTCATTACTGCCTGCATTTTTTTAGGGTCTAGATTTGGAAACATTTTCTTTTTTTAATAGCTAAATTATATCCTTCTAATGCTTTATCATACTCTGGCTTGAATTCTTCAAATACTTTCTGTACAATAGATTTTCTTTTAACTAGTCTCTTTTGAAATGTTTTGGGGTAAAATTTTTTCTCTATTTCTAACATTGATCTATAAGTTTCCATTTTTAAGCTAGAGGTTTTATTATTGGAAGAACTATTCTAAATGCAATTATTAAAATTATAAATGCAATCACGTGTGTTGGTTTTAAATTGAACTTGCTTGCGTATTCTTCGCTGAATCGCATTAATCCTCCGAATCCTCCGGGCATTTGAATTTTGTTGTCTGCTGCCATAATTTAGATAAATATAGATAGTTTTTAAAAGTTTCTTGATTGTGATTTATTATGTCTAAGAATAATTTTGACTTTAAAGCAATAGAAGACAAATGGAGAAAATATTGGGAGAAAGAAAAAATTTATCAATTTGATATTAATTCTAAGGAGAAGGTTTATTCAGTAGATACTCCGCCGCCAACTGTTTCAGGTGAGATGCATATTGGACATGCTTGTTCATATTCGCAGCAGGATTTTATAATTAGATTTATGAGAATGAAGGGGGTTAATGTTTTTTATCCTTTTGGAACAGATGATAATGGGTTGCCGACTGAGAGACTTGTTGAGAAAACTAAGAGAATTAAATCCAAGGAAATGTCAAGGGATAAGTTCATTAAGTTGTGCATGGATTTTTTAAAAGAAGAACTTCCGAGATTTATTCAAGATTGGAAAAATATTGGAATAAGTTGTGATTGGAATGTTTATTATTCAACAATTGATGAGCATTCTCGGAGAATTTCGCAGTGGAGTTTTCTTGATTTGTATAGAAAAAAGAGAATGGAGAGGAGGGATGCTCCTGCAATGTGGTGTCCTGAGTGCAGAACAGGTGTTGCGCAGGTTGAGGTTGAAGACAAAGATATTCCTTCTTTATTTGTAGATGTTAAATTAAAAGTTGATGAAGATGATTTAATTATTTCCACAACTAGACCTGAATTATTTCCTGCAAGTGTGGCTGTTTTTTATCATCCTAATGATGAGAGATACAAGCATCTCAAAGGAAAGAAAGCTAAAATTCCTTTGTTTAATATTGAGGTTCCAATTTTAGAAGATAAAAGAGCTAAGATGGACAAGGGTACTGGAATTGCTTATTGTGCTACTTTTGGAGATCAGACTGATATGGAGTGGCAGAAAGCATTTAATCTTCCAATTAAAGAAGCTATTGGAAAAGATGGAAGAATGACTTCTATTGCTGGAAAATATAAAGGAATGAGAGTTAAAGAAGCAAGAGAGGAAATGATTAAAGATTTGAAAAAATCAGGTTTTTTAATTAAGGAGGAAAAGATTGTTCATCCTGTTAATGTTCATGAGAGATGCGGGACTGAAATTGAGTTTGTTAAATCTAAGCAGTGGTTTTTGAAATATCTTGATTTGAAAAAAGATATGTTAAAGTGGGGGAATGAATTAAAATGGTATCCTAAATTTATGAAGACACGTTATGATAATTGGGTTAAGGGTTTGCAGTGGGATTGGTTGGTTTCTAATCAAAGGCATTTTGGAATTTCATTCCCTGTTTGGTATTGCAAGAAATGTGATGAGATTATTGTTGCTGATGAAAAGAATTTACCTGTTAGTCCAGCTGAAGACAAACCTCCATTGAAAGAATGTCCTAATTGCAAGTCAAAGGAATTTATTCCTGAAATAGATGTTCTTAATACTTGGTTCACGTCTTCAATGACTCCTCAAATTATTACTCAACTTATGGACGAAAAAAGCCAAAAAAAGATTTTTCCCTTGACTCTTCGTCCTCAAGCTCATGATATTATTTCTTTTTGGTTGTTTAATACTCTTGTTAAATCTCAACTTCATTATGGAAAAAATCCTTGGAGAGATGTTGTTATTTCTGGATTTGTTACTTTGAAAGGTGAAAAAATGTCAAAGTCAAAAGGAAATATTATTAGACCTCAAGAGGTAATGGAAAAATATGGGGCAGATGCAATAAGGTTTTGGGCATCTTCGTCAAAACTTGGAAAAGACTTTGATTATCAAGAGCAGGATGTTATTGCAGGAAAGAAATTTATTAAAAAATTGTTAAATGCTTCTAATTTTGTTTTTATGAATTTGAAAGATTATAATTTTAAGAAGCCAAAGAAGTTAGAAAAAACAGATGAGCTATTTTTGAAAAAATTAGATATTTTAATTAAGAGTGTTACTTATAGATTTGAAGCTTATGAATATTCTAAAGCTAAGTTAGATGTTGAAAATTTCTTTTGGAAAATGTTTTGTGATAATTATCTAGAGATTATTAAGAAGAGGATCTATCAGGGAAAAGGAGAAAAGAAATTATCTGCTCAATATACTCTGTATCAATCTCTCTTAGTAATTTTGAAAATGATTGCTCCTATTACCCCTTTTATTACTGAAGAAATTTATCAAAAATATTTTAGAAAAAGAGAGAAAGATAAAAGTATCCATTTAAGCTCATGGCCTAAGTTTCAAGATTTAGAAAAAGAAAAATATGATAAAACATTTGATGTTTTAGTTGATATGATTACAAGAATTAGAACTGAAAAAACAAATGCTAAAAAGTCAATGAATAGTGAGATTGTTTTGACAATTAGTAAAAAAGAAAAAGATGAGTTAAAGAATGTTCTTGAAGATTTGAAAAATGTTTTGAATGCTAAGGAAATTAAAGAGGGTAAGTTTAAGGTTGAATTTTAGAATATAAATTTTTTTAAAGTGATAATATTTTTTTTATATGGCTTTAGAAAAAATTAATTTTAGAGATTTCAATCTTGAAGAAAAAAAAGAAATAATAAAGAGGTTGAACAATAATTATGTAATTTTGAAATCTGAAAAAGGTTTTAAATTATATTCTGGAGATAAGGAACTTTGTTTTAAATTACAAGGAGTTCTTAGATATGAAAGAGTTTGTAAAGATAAAAAAGCTAAGTTTAATATTCGGGATTTGTCTAATTTTCAAGAAGTATTGTATTTTATAAATTATTCTGATATTAATACTATTTTACCTCGTCCTAAAGTTAATATTCATAGTTTAAAAAAGTTTAATGTGAGAAGAAGAGAGAAATTTGATAATTTTAGAGATTCGGTTATCCCATCTAATTATGGAAGTATGATTCATCATATACTCTAATTTTATAAACATCTTTTTTCTTAATTAATTATGACGCAATTAACTAAAGATGAATTAACTGATCTTCTTGAAGAATTAGAAAAACATAAAGGCAGACATACTGAATTGATTAGTGTTTATATTCCTGCAGGTTATGATGTGAATGCTGTGCAGAGACAGCTTGAAGCAGAGAAATCAACTGCGAAGAATATTAAATCAACTGCTACTCGGAAAAATGTTTCTGAGGCACTTGAAAAGATTGTGCGTTACCTAAAGGGTTTGAAGAAAACTCCTGAGAATGGGTTGGCTATTTTTGCTGGTAATGTTTCTAAAGTTGAAGGTCAAGATGATTTGCAATTATGGGATATTGAACCTCCTATGCCTGTTAAAGTGAGATTATATAGATGTGATAAAGAATTTGTTTTAAGCATTTTGAAAGAAATGCTTGATGTAACTGAAGTTTTTGGATTGCTTGTGATGGACAGAAAAGATGCAGCTATTGGTTTGTTGGAAGGAAAAAGAATTGAGGTTTTGCAGAAAATGACTTCTGGAATACCGAGTCAAGTTAGAGCCGGAGGGCAATCAAGCCAGAGATTTCATCGGATTACTGAAGGTTTGACAAAAGAATTTTATAAAAGGGTTGCAAGTGAAATGAAAAACATATTTTTTGATAATCCCAAATTAAAAGGTATTTTAGTTGGAGGACCTATTCCAACTAAAGATGAATTTCTCGATGGGGAATATATGGTTACTAAATTAAGAGAAAAGATTATTGGAAGAAGGGATATTGGGTATGCTGATGAACATGGTTTGAAATTGTTAGTTGAGGCAAGTCAGGATATTTTAGCTGAGCAAGAAATTATTCATGAGAAGAAAATTTTAGAGAGATTTTTTGAGACACTGGGTGAAAAACCCGATTTAGCAACTTTAAAAGAATCTGATACAAAACAAGCATTAGAATACGGTGCTGTGGATGTGTTATTTTTGTCAAAGACTTTAAATAAAAATTTGATAAAAGAATTTAAACAACTTGCTGGTAATATTGGAGCAAGTGTGGAGATCATCTCAATAGAAACTCCTGAAGGGGATCAATTTAATAATCTTGGTGGAATTGGAGCTATTTTGAGATTTAAGGTTTAGGTTATTGATAATTTTATAAATCCCAAGTATTTTCATACACCATGTCAATATCAAGTAAAACAGCTGAGGAAATTGATGATGCAAAAGAGATTGAAAACTTGAAGATTTTAGAGGCGGTTTTTTTTGTGTCAGGGAGATTTTTGAATATGCCTGAGTTGATTTCTTTAACTGATTTGAATCCCCTTATTATTCGGGGATTAATTGATAGACTTAAAGAAAAATACGAGCAGGAAAATTCCGCTATTGAAATTGTCTTTAAGGGAAATTCTGAAAGTGAAATGTGGAAGATGGATGTGAGACAAGAATATTCTTATATTATCAACAAGCTTGCAACAGGAAGTTCTGAATTTTCAAAAGCTGAGCAAGAGACTCTCGCGATTATTGCATTTAAACAACCGATTAAGCAATCAGTGATTATTAAAATCAGAGGAAATAAAGCTTATGATCATATAAAAAAGTTTTTTGATTTGGGATTGATCAAAAGAAAAAAAGAAGGACACACTCATATTTTAAATTTAAGTGATGATTTTTATGATTATTTTAATGTGAAAGAAGGTGACAATCCATTAAATGAAATTCCAGGAGAAGATTAAATGGACATTCTTCCTGTTGTTTATCTGGGTTATATGTTTATTTCTATTTACTTTCTTTCCTTGTTTTTGACTTTATACTTGAGAAACAAGAAAAGATTTTTTGAGATACCCTCTATGACTAAAAAATACTCTATTTCTGTTTTAGTTCCTGCTTGGAATGAAAGAGAGACAATTGGAGACACTATCCGTGAAATTTTTAAATCAGATTACCCTCTTAAGGAAGTTATTGTTCTTAATGATGGTTCAACAGATAATACTGCTGAAATTGTAGAGAAATTATTGAAAATCTATCCAAGGTTAAAATTAATCAATAAACAAAATTCAGGAAAAGCAGATTCTTTGAATCAAGGGATTAAATTATCTAAAGGAGAACTTGTTGCGGTTGTTGATGCAGATAGTTATCCTGAAAAAGATGCTTTTTCAAAATTAGTTGGTTTTTTTGATGATGATCAAGTTGGTGTTGCAACTCCTTTTATTATTCCTAGAAATAACAAATCTTTTATGGAAAGATTGCAGTTTGTTGAATATCATGTAATTGCATTCACTCGAAAACTTTTAGGTTATGTTGAAGCAATTTATGTAACTCCTGGACCAATGGCGATTTATAGAAAATCTGCTTTGGAGAAGATAGGGGGTTTTGATGTTAATAATTTAACAGAAGATATTGAAGCTACTTGGCATTTAACTTATCAGGGTTATAAAAGGAGAATGTGTTTATTGGCAGAATCAACTACTACCATTCCTAATAAAATTAAGGCTTGGTATAAACAAAGAAGAAGATGGAATGTAGGGGGTTTGCAGTGCATTGCGAAATATAAAAAATACTTTTTCAAAAAAGGCATGCTGGGTTTTTTTATCCTCCCTTTTTTTGTTTTGCAGCTTTTTTTAGGTTTATTAGGATTGGGTATTTTTGTTTATCTTGTTACAACGAGATTTCTTACAAATTATCTTTTTACTAGATATTCAATTAATGTTGGAATACCCTTATTAACTATGAATGATTTCTTTATTACACCGAGTTTTCTTAATTATCTCGGAGTAATTTTGTTTATTGCAGGAGTAATATTTACTTTTTTAATTTTATCTGTGATGAAATCAAATATGTTAAGAAAACAAAACATTTTTAATCTTTTGTTTTATTTCTTGTTTTATCTTTCAGTATATCCCTTTATTATGGTGGTTGCTCTTTATCATTTTTTTAAGGGAAAGAAAGTTTGGAGATAAAATGGCGAAGTCTGAGAAATGGGTTTTTTTATATGCGTTGATAATCACTTTTGTAGTTTTTAACATAGGAATTTTTATGGGATATAAATTAGAATCTTCTCGAATAGATAAGATAAATGATTGGTATTTGGAATCTGAAATGGAACTATTGGATCAAAGAATTCAGGGTGATGCTTTTGATTTAGTTGATTTGGATTGTGATTCTTTAGCCCAGAGTAATATTGATTTTGCAAATAGAATTTTTGAGAAAGCTTTAATTATAGACAAGTATGAAAAAGCGAGCAGGATTAATGATAATATTATCTCATTGCATAAAAAATATGATCTTTTGAGGACTTTGTTATGGATGAATAGCATTGGGATAAAGGAAAAATGTGAATCTGATTATCATAACCTTGTTTATTTTTATAAATATAATGATCCTTCTATTGAACAAAAAGCAAAACAAAGATTCTTTTCAAATTTATTAGTTCAAATTAAAGAAGAAAAAGGGGGAGAGATTCTTTTAATTCCAATAGCAGCAGATAATGAACTTTCTTCAATAGATTTACTTTTAGAGAAATATCAAATAAAAGAACTCCCAACTATTATTATAGATGAGCAATTTAAAATAATTAATGTTGAAAGCAAAGAAGACATAGAAAGGTATCTTGATTAATTAATCTTTTCACCACATAAATCTTAAAAAAGACATATTCGCTTTGGATTTTATGGGATGCTATATTTGTGGTAAAGAATGTGAGTTATTTGAGGTTATTTGTGCAAAAGGTTTTGTGAATGTTTGCAAGAATTGTTCATCTGATGAAGATTTGCCAATAGTCAAAAAACCAAATGATTTTAATCTTAGAGAATCTGAAAAAAGACCAACTGTTTATGAAAGACTTTCTACTGCTTCAGGAATTTTTAAAAGAACTCCTGAAAATCTTGTATTGAAAAAACAAGAAACTACTCTCAGAAGCCTTGTTGATAAAAATTTTGAGTCAAAGATTAAAGACACAAGACCAAGAATTGACTTAGTTGATAATTTCCATTGGATTATTATGAGAATTAGAAGATTAAAAAAAATAACTCATGAGCAACTTGCTGATAAAATTGGTGAACCTATTATGGCAATAAAAATGGCTGAAAAAGGTATTGTTCCTGAAGGATATAGTTTGATTAGAAAACTTGAGAATTATTTGAATGTTAAGTTGATAAAAGATGAATTTGCTCCAAGAGAAACAAGACCAATAGAAGTTGTTAAAAATGAATTCTTAGGCAAACCAGATGAAGTGTTTAAAGAGGATAATTCCAAGACATTGACAATTGCTGATTTGCAGGAAATGAAGAAGAAAAAAGAGAGAAATATTTTTGAAGAAGGAGTTGAGGAAGAATTCGTTTTTAATAAAGAGGCCAAGGAAGATAAGCCAGAATTTGTGAAGGTTGAAAATACTCCCTCCAACTCAGTTATTGGGAAGAGGGTTGTTAAGGGAGATTCTCAATCAATTTCTCAAAAGAAAACAAATAATAAATACAATGATGATATTTCTAAAGAAGATATTGATAAGATTTTGTTTGGAAGATGATAGAATTAATTAACTGAATCTTTCAAAAAGATAATCAAAATCTTTATAAACCAAATTAGATGTTTTCTTGTATGGAAATAAAGATTATCAAAAGTTCAAAGGATGAAATTCAAGTTGAATTAGAAAATATCACAATCGCTGAGATTTTGAGAGTTTATTTAAACAAGGATTCAGGAGTTTCATTTACAGCATGGAAGCGTGAGCATCCAACAAAAAAGCCTCTTCTTGTAGTTAAAACAAGTGGTAAGACAGCTAAGAAAGCAGTTAATGATGCTGTGAATTCTATTATTAAGGATTTAGATAATTTTGAAAAGGATTTTAGTAAATTAAAATAATGGTTTAATTTTCTCAATTCTCACAGCAACAGCTTTGTAATTTGGGGTGAATGTTATGTCATCGAATTTTGGAGGAAATAATTTGTTTACAAGCATTTCTTTGTAATGAAATCTTGTTGCTATAAGTCCTGCTGGAGTTTGATCTGAGATTAATGCAAAGCCAATTATTTCTCCAACCTTGGAAATAATCTTTATCTTGTCTTTATCCTTGAGATTAAACCCCTTTGCGTCTTGAGGATTTATGTAAATGCACATTTTATCTATGTCAAGCTTTGAAAGTGTTTGTGATTGGGAGGTTATTTCTCCTGTTAAAAATTGGTCTTTGTCTCTAAATGTTGTAAGCAAATAAGGATATTTTTTTATTCTTGTGTCATCTTTTCCTTTGTAGGGTTCTGGAAAAAATTTGTTGAATCTAATCTGCTTTGGAACAAATCCATCCCTGCCTTTGTATATCTCATCTGAATTAATTCCATTATATTCTGGAACCGATTTAATTATTTCTTGAAAAATTTGTTTTGAGTTTGAATAATTGAATAAATTTTGTTTGTTGAATTTTTTTGCAATAAGTTGTGAAATTTGTAGAAATGTTTTTTCTGTTTTTATTGGAGAATTTACTAATCTTATTCTTTGTTCCCCATTTGTGATTGTTCCGTGACTTTCAAAGAGTGCTGGAATTGGAAGAATGACATCAGCAAACTCGCAAGTTTTGTTAAAATAAGACCCAAAGTAGACTATGAATATTTTTTCTAATTTTTTGTGAGTTTTGTCTAAATCAGGAAGAGATTGGGCTGGATTGAATTCTGTGATAAATGCAACTTTGCAAGGGTTTAGAATAAATGATTTTATTATATTGCCGTTCAACTTATGGGGTGCAAAAATGTCTCCAACTCCTTGCACATTGATTTCTCCTCTTAGGGTTAACAAATAAGTATTTTTTAAAATTGCAAGATTCATCAATGAATGAACATTTTCAAGGGAGTTTAAATGTTGGGTGAAATTCATCCCGTGGAAGATTCCTATTTTTTTTGATTTTTTGATTAATTCGCATATTTTTAGAAAATCCTCTTTTTTGATTCTGCAGATTTCTGAGATGTATGAAGGAGAATATTTTTTTACAATGTTGATTAATTTTTTGAAATTTGGAATTTGCTTTGCTTCTTCTATAAAGGAGTTATTTTTGATTAAATAATTAATTATGCCATTTAACAAAGCTGTTTCTGTTCCTGGTTCTATTTCTAAGAAGGCATCACCAAATTTTGAAGTTATATTTAATATTGGTTGAATTGAGATTATCTTTAGTTTGTTTTTTCTCTTTAGAACTTTGTTCCAGAAAACAGGATAACTAACTGCAGGATTTGAACCTATTATGAATAATGTATCTATGTTCTCTAAATAAGACATTTTTGTTAAATTAGATGCTCCGAAACAATCGTTGATTCCTTTGACTGTTGAAATGTGACATAATCTCCCACAGCAAGAGTCAATATTATTTGTTTTAAACACTTGTGTTCCAAGTTTGTATAGAAGAAAATTGTCTTCGTTTGTGATTTTTCCAGAACCATTAAGAAAAATGTCCTTTGAATTTGTTTGGGATATTTTTTTATGAATTTGATCTATTGCATTTTCCCAAGTTGTTGGAATTAATTTGTTATTTTTTCTAATTAATGGTTTGGTAATCCTATTTTTATTAAATACCTCGTTAATTGTTAAACCTTTTATGCAAGGTTTTCCTTCACTAATATCATCATTTTTGCATCCCGTGATTTTGGTTATTTTATTTTTGTCAATATGATAGGTTAATCTACATCCACAACCACAATAGATGCATGTGCTTGTCACTCTTTTCATGGTTAAACTAAAACAATAATGCTTATTAAGTTTTTTATCTGTTTATTATCATGTCGAATAAAATTTCAACAGGAAGTTTTGATTTTAATAAATGGCTTTATGGGGGTTATGAAAAAGATGTTATTAGTATGATTGTTGGGCCTCCTGGGTGTGGGAAGACAAATTTTTGTATCTTGGTTGCTTGTAGTCAGGCAAAGAAAGGAAATAAAGTTATTTTTATTGATACAGAAGGAGGGTTTAGTGTTGAGAGAGCAAAGCAAATTGTTCGGGCAGATTTTGAAAATGTTCTTGAAAATATCTTATTATTAAAACCAGTTAGTTTTGAAGATCAGAAAAAGTGTTTTTCTAAATTGTTAAAACAAGTTAAGTCAGAACATGTTAGTTTGATTGTGGTTGATGGAATGGCAATGCTTTACCGCCTTGAATTAGGAGATGCTGTTAAGACTGGAGATTCAGAAGAAATTAGAAAGGTGAATAGAGATATTGTAGAACAAATGAGGATGTTAGCAGGAATTGCAAGAAATGAGAAAATTCCAATTATTATTACTAATCAGGTTTACAAAGGTTTTGTTTCAGAAGAAGATTGGAAAAAGGGTGTTTCAAGAGAGGTGAATATTGTGGGGGGAGATTTGTTTAAATATTGGAGTAAGTGCATAATTGAATTGAAGCAAGAAGGGAGTAAGAGAAAAGCTGTTTTGTTAAAGCATAGGAGTTTGCCTGAAAAAGAAATGGGTTTTGTGATTAAAGATAAGGGTGTGTTTAAACGAGGGTGGATATGAAAAAATGTCTAATTTAAAATTTGAAATAATAAAAAAAATATCTGAAACAAATTTTAAGTTTAAAAATTTGAAAAATGTTTCAAGGATTGACGGGGTTTCACCTCCGAGTGTTTTTATTGGGTCGCAGTTGAAATATCCTTTGATGAATGTGGGAATTTTGTCTCCTCTTGAAAGAGAAGAAAATGCATGGGTTTATGATGATTGTAAATATTGGGCGAATAATAATTTTGAAATTAATGATGTTATTGGTCTTAGAAATAGTCTTTTGAATTCTCGGTTTCAATCGCAGGCAAAAGATGTCAGGAAGAATGACAAGCTTTTACAAATTGCCAAGGAGATTGCTGTCGCTTCAAAACCAGTTGATGTTGAGATTGAATTAAATAAAAAAATAAGTGTTGGAGGAAAAAAAGATCGAATTGTGGTTTCTCAAGGTTTGAAAGCTCTATTGAAAAAAGCAAGAATCACTTCAAATGTGAAGATTCATAGAAAAGTTGATAGAGTAATAAATGATGAGATTAAGGCAAATGAAGGAATTGAATTTTTATACAAGAATAATTTTGATGAATATGTTCTAAGTAAAATTTTGAGTGTTGGAGTTATGGGTCTAAAGAAAAACAAGAGACTTGTTCCAACGCGATGGAGCATTACTGCAACTGATGATAATATTGGAAAGTTTTTATTAAAACAAATTAGAGATTACAAATGGATTGAAAATTATGAATTATACTTTGGGGATTTTATGGGTAACCAGTATTTGATTTTATTTTTTCCAAATGTCTGGAATTATGAGTTATTTGAATTGTATAGTCCAGGAAGTAGCTGGAATCCAACGAGAGAAATGAAAGCATCAACAGACAGCGAGAGTTTTTATGGGAGGAAAAACTATGCTTCTGCAACTGCAGGAGGGTATTATGCAACTCGCTTGGGAATTTTAGAACACTTGAATAAAATGAAAAGACAAGCAAGTGTTCTGGTTATTAGAATTGAAAGCCCTGGTTATTGGGCTGCTTTAGGGGTTTGGGTTGTTAGAGAAACAGTTAGAAAAGTTTTGAATAATCGGAGAATTCAGTTTAATAGTAAAGAAGAATTAGTTGATAATGCAAAGAAAATCGGAAAAATAAAATATAAATTTGATTATGATGAAATTATAAAACAAAGTAAGCTATTGAAACAGATTAGTTGCCAGAGAAATTTGGGAGAGTGGATATGAAAGTATTAAAAATATTTTTTTAACTATTCTTCTTGTTTTCCTTTATTCCCTTATTCCTCCATCTTCTCCTGATACTTTTCAATTCTTTCTTTATTTGTTTCGCAATCTTTGTTAAAACAAAAAAACCAAGGTTTTCTTCTTGCTTGAAGACTCATCATCATTGGAAAACCACATTTTTCACAAAGCTTGTCTGTTTTTTTTATTGTTCCTTTTGGAGGAAGAGAATAAGTATTTGTGCATTCAGGATAAGCATCACAGGCAATAAAATTTCTCCTGAATCTTTTTGAATAAGTTATTGCAAGATTACCTTTCTTACATTTTGGGCATTGAATTAAAGTATTCTCTTTTTTTTGAATTTCACGATTTTTAATTTCAGCGCCCATTAATTCTTGTCCTATTTTTGTTTCATTTTTTTCAAAGTCTTTTGTTATATTAATTATTGAGGTTTTAGCTTTATCAATAACTTTATCTTTCTTTTTTTCTAAATCTTTTTTACTTTTTGCAATATCATCCATTTTGTCTTGAAGTTCTTTTGTGAGTTTTTCATCAATAATTATCGGGGAATATTTTTCAAGAGTTTGAATTAGAGATATACCTAAGGGAGTTGCTTGAATTGATTTTTCTTTGATATATCCTCTGTCGTAGAGTGTTTCTAATATACTTGATCTTGTTGCTTTTGTTCCAAGATTCTTTTTTTCCAAGAGTGAAAGAATTGATGCTTGAGAGTATCTTTTTGGGGGTTGGGTTTGTTTTTCTTCTGTTTTTTGGTCTGTGATTTGGGTTATTCCATTTGCATCTGGAAGTTTTTCTTGTTTTAATTTAGAAGGATAGAATTCCAACCAAGAGGGTTTTGATATTTCCAAACCAGAGACTGTGAATTTTAAATCATTTACTATTCCAGTTATTTTTTTCCTATTTATTTCTGCATCATCACAAAATAGTGCTAAAAATCTTTTTACAATTAAGTCATATATTTTTTCATCATAACCAGAGAGTATTTGTTGTTCACCTGTTGGATAAATTGATGGATGAGCAGGATCTGTTTTTTTACCTTCAATAGGTTTATCTTTTGTTATTAATTTTGAAACTTTGTATCTTATTTTTAATTTGTCTAGAATTGATTTATAATCAATAGAATTAGGTAGTTTTTGAGAAGATGTTCTTGGATAAGATATTAATCCTGCTAAATATAATGATTGAGCTGATTTAAGAGTGTTTGAAGGAGTTATTCCATAGAATTTGTAAGCTTCTGTTTGCAAGTTTGTCAAATTAAATGGGGATTGCGGAGGAAGTTTTTGTTTTGTTTTGTTTGTACTTAATTCAATATTTTTTCCTATCAATCCTTCAAATTTTTTTAATTCTTCTTTTTCAAATATTTCTTTGACATATTTTAATTCAATTTCTGGTTCTTTTGTTTTAATAAAAATTTCCCAATAAGTTTCTGATTCAAAGTTTTTAATTTCTTTTTCTTTTTTTACAATTAAATTAAGTGCAGGTCCTTGAACTCTTCCAATTGACATTATTTTGAATTTGCCGGTTGTTTTGATTGCATTCATTAGTGCTCTTGAGAGATTTATCCCATAATACCAATCTAAGTAATGTCTAGTCTCCCCTGCTATTTCTTGACCCCATTCAAGATGCGAAGATTTATCTTCATAAGCCTCGTTTAATTCTTTTTTTGTTAATGTGGAGAATTTCATTCTTTGAGCGTCTGGTTGATTGCAGATTAATTTTATAACATTTTTACCAATAACTTCTCCTTCTACATCAAAATCTGTTGCTACTGTTATTTCACCTGCATTTTGTGCGAGCATCAATAAAGTGTCATAATATCTTTTTGTAAAATCATTTTTTCTGACTAGAAAATTAGGCGCCCAATTTATTTCAAATATTGGAACATGTGAACCTGGTGCTTCTTGTTTTAGAGTGAATAAGTGTCCTACTGCGCAAGCGACAATTATCTTTTTACCCTCTTTTGTTAGTTCATAATATGCAACACCCTTATTCATTTTTGTTTTTGGGTTTCCTAGAGCTTGAGCGATTTTTGAAGCAGCTTGAGGTTTTTCAGTTATTATAAGTTCATAACTCTTATCTTTTAATTTGATTTTAGGAGGGATGTATTTTTTTACTAATGCTTTTGTTTTTCTTGTTATTTTTCTTTTAAATTTTTTCTCCACTTTTTCTAATGATCTTTTATCTGGCTTTTTGTATTCTTTCTCAATTGTTTGTCTCACATTTTGTTTTGATTCTTTTACAGGAATTTCTATTGTTCTCCTCAAATTATTTTTACTTACAGGAAAATATTCTTCTGCTATTTTCTCTTCTCTAAATTTCTTTGGTTTTTTTGTCATGATTATCAAGAAGAAGGAGGGTTTTTATAAGTTTTTGAAATTAAATCTCAAAAATCTTTGCCTTCCTTGAAACATTAATCACTTTTGTTTTTCCTATTTTTTCTTCTATTCCCGAAGCTTCATGGATATGTCCACTAATTAAAAAATCTGGTTTGAAATTTTTTATTGCTTTTTTTACTGCAATAGACCCTGGAAATCCAGAGAATTCTGCTTTGCTTCCTCTTGGATGCATATGAGTTACCATTATTTTCTTTTTTGAGCCTTTGATTTTTTCATGACCTTTTTTTAGAGCATTGAATATTTCTTTATCTGGAGTTATATTTATTACATCCCCTCCTCCTGCACCAAATATTCCGAGATTCCCTTTTTTGAAAGAATATCCATGGATGTTTTTTGTTTTGGGATACATCTGTGATAAAAAATCAATTGTTGCATTTGATTCGTGATTTCCAGGAATTATTAACACCTGTTTTTTTGCTTTGACAAAAGGTCCAACTAAATTCTTGATTGATTGTTCAACAAAAGTTAAATCTCCTGCTAAAATAATTAAATCAACATTTTGTTCTTTTGCTTTTTCTGCAAGTTTTTTAACTAAGCCAGTATCCCCATGAATATCCCCTATTGCAAGTATTTTTGTTTTTTTCATAATATTTTATAATTATTTTATTTAATAAGCTTTTTTATTAAAGTTATTACTTTTTGTTAGTGAAATGTATACTCCGAAACATTTAAAAGAAAGATGTTTTCTCAATATATACATTAAAACACATATAACTCTTGGAATTTATCCAATAATCATAAATAAAATGGACCATAAGATGAAAGATAACTTTGATATCTTTTTTAGGAGAAAGCCGGCTTTGATGTTGGTTTTTTTGAATAAGAATCTTAGGATGAGGTATGGTAGCCTTTTGGCTAAAGAAGTTGATTGTACCTATAGCCATGCAGTTAAGATTCTGCAGACTTTGGAGTTCTTGAAATTGGTTGAATTTGAAAAAAAGGGGCGAATTAAATTGATTAAGTTGACCAAGAGAGGAAAAGAAGTCGCGAGTGCTATAGAGAATATTCAGAAATTAGTTAAGTAAGTAATCATGCCCCTTGAAAGAAGATTTGTTGTAAATGTAATTATGTGGTTTATTTGAGAAGTTTTTTAAATTAAGTATTTCTTTATGATTCATGGCTCCATAGCTCAGTCTGGCTAGAGCACCAGACTCTTAGTAAATTTTTCAGGAGATATCTGGGTGTCGTGGGTTCAAATCCCTCTGGGGCCGTTTATATATAATTTTCTATTTAAGAAATCAATTAGGAAAAAGAGAAGATAATGATTCTGCTAATGAAAAAGAGAAATATAAGATTCAAATTGGATGCGATTTAAGTTATGATCTTTTTTATGTTAAATCAGATACAGGAAATAAGGGTTTAGAAACCGGAATTATTCGTACTTCTTTAGAAAAATGGTTGTTGAGAGGTAAGTTGGTTCCTAGGGTTATATAAGAGCTTATTATCTATATTCTTTACTCGAACACAGATAATCTGTTATTGATTATTTTAATTTGCAATTACCGGTATTCTCTCCAAGTGTGTTTGCACTTTGTGCATTTGAAGAATTTTGTTTCTGCTTCATCTCCAGAACGAGTTTGAACTGTCCAGAAAAGAGCTTCTTTGTTTCCGCATTCTCTGCATTTTTCTCCTACAATTGGAAGCACTTGCGTATCTTTTTCTGTAATCACGGCGATTTCTTGTCTTTTATCCATTTCTTCAGAAGTCTTTATTTTTATTCTTCCTTTCACAGAGTAATTACATCTTGGACAGCCATCATTTTTTCTTTTTTGAATGAGAATCGCACCGCATTTTGGACAAAATTCCATCTTATAATTTCTATAATATATTTATCTTACTTTTTGCATAAGTTTGTTTAAAAAAGTTTCTGTTTTTTTGAATTCAATTTTCTTCACAAAAGCCTTTGTTATTTTCAGGTTGTCTGAATTCGAAGAAAATTAATTTTCCCCATCCCAAGTAAGGGGCTAATTTGAAAACAGCTTTTCCAATTAATTGGTCTTCTGATATTTCTTCTTCTACTGGTAGTTGCCCATTGTTATTGTCGCCGATTGTTGAAAAAAATATTTTTCCATTTTTTTCGTTTATGTTGATTATTCTATGAATTATTGGATGATTTGATCCCCCATTAAAAATTATTACATCACCAATTTTTAGTTTTTCTGGTTTAGCTCCAATTACAAATAGAATATCTCCTTTGTTAAAACCATTTTTGAAAATAAAATTCTGAAAATCTAATTTATTTATTATAAAGTTTGAATATTTTGAATCGTGTTTTTCATACCAGTTATCAAAATTAGATAAGAGATTCCCCTGATGATACATACTGCAAGATTCGACAATTGCAAGAGGAAGTGTTGTTCCTGTGATAAGATTTAATATTGGGAAAAAAATGAATTTAATAACTATAAATAAAAATAAGATTGAGATTATCCATCCCTTGAAACTATCGTCTTTCCAGACAATAAACCAGAATTTGTTTAGATATTTTTTCAACTCTCTTTTTGTCACCATGAATAGAAAAATTAATTATAGTTTTTAAAATGTGTGATATGTTAATTCACCAAAACATTTAAATAGTGTATATTCTATGTATACACAATAGGTATATACCCATACAACCTTTTTTCAACCCAGCCACATCATTTGATGTGGCTTTATATTCGATAAAATGAATTCAAACAAATTAAAACAAGATAAGAAATACACTATTGTGAATCTCCTTATAGCCTTAGGAGTTTCAATAATCGCTTTATTCAGCTTTAATTATTTTAAACCCAGTTTTGAAGAAATGTTTTCAATTGTAATTTTCTTTTTAACATTAATTTTGCTAAAACAAAATTAAAATGACAGATATATTTGACAACAAAATACTTTGCAAGAAATGTGATTCAAAAATGCAAAAAGCACAGGTTTCTAAAAATGGATTTTTATTTAGATTAATGGTTTGTCCAAAGTGCAGTGAAAAAATAATTCATCCTGTTGATGAGCAAGAATACAATAAATTTATAAGTCTTAAAAATAAAAACTTTAGAGTTAAGATGAGACTTGTTGGAAATAGTTATGCTGTTTCAATTCCAAAAGAGATAGTTTCTTTTATGAGAGAACAAGAAAAAATCATGGATGACATGGTAAGATTATGTTTTGAAGATTTTGGAAGATTAAGTTTAAATTTTGAGGAGATAAAGAAATAAAATGGGAAATTTGATAAGTTTGTTTGGTAGAACTTCAAAAAATGATAAATTAAATCAAGAGAGTAAGTATGATAAATGTGTTTGTTGCAAGAAAGAAACTCTTAGTGAGGTTAATTTATCTATTCATTCAAGAAGGTATTATGTCGAGGGTGCAGGTCAGTTATGTCCTAAATGTTTTGATGAAATTTATTTAAAAATTCAAAAATGACAAAAAAATCAATTCAATTAAAAGTTGTTGAAGCACAGCAAGATGATGTGTATAAAGGAATTGCTCGAATAGATTTGGGTGTTATGAATGAGTTGGGTATTAAGAGAGGAGACCCGATTATGATTAAAGGAAATCGGGAAACTGTTGCAATTGCAGATCGAGCTTATCCTGCTGATGTTGGAGAAGGAATTATTAGAATTGATGGTATTATGAGGAGAAATTCAAAATCAGGTATTGGTGATGTTGTTGTAGTCTCTAAGACAGAAGTAAAAGAAGCTAAAAAAATCATTATTGCTCCTGCGCAAAAAGGAATTATGGTTCAGGGTGATCCAGAAAATCTAAAAAATGGATTGCTTGGAAGAACAGTTGTTAAAGGGGATGTAGTTGTTTTGGGTGGAACTCAAAGAAGGAGAGATTTAATGTCTGAAGAATTTGAAGATATGAATGATCTTTTTGGAAATTTGAGTGATATCTTTGGAGGTTTTGGAAATCTTGGAGGGACTATTGCTCAAATAAGATTCTTGATTGTTAATGCAAATCCAAATGTTCCTGTTAGAATAACTGAAAACACCCAAGTTGTTTTGAATCCAAAAGCAGTGGAAATAAGTGATGAAAAAATTCCTGAGATTAATTATGAAGATATTGGGGGATTAACAGAAGAAATCAAAAAGATAAGAGAAATGGTTGAGATTCCAATGAAACATCCTGAGATTTTTCAGAGATTGGGAATTCAACCTCCTAAAGGAGTTTTGTTGCACGGACCTCCTGGAACAGGTAAGACTCTTTTGGCTAAAGCAGTTGCAAATGAATCAGAAGCTAATTTTATTTTATTAAATGGGCCTGAAATAATGTCTAAGTTTTATGGAGAAAGTGAAAAGAAAATTAGAGATCTTTTTGAAGAAGCTGAGAAAACAGCGCCAGCAATTGTTTTTATTGATGAACTTGATGCAATAGCTCCAAAAAGAGAAGAAGTAATTGGAGAAGTTGAGAGGAGAGTTGTTTCCCAGATTTTAACTATGATGGACGGTCTTAAAGCAAGAGGAAAAGTTATTGTTATTGGTGCTACAAATAGAGTTAATGCAATTGATCCTGCATTGAGAAGACCAGGAAGATTTGACAGAGAAGTGGCAATTAATGTTCCTGGTAAAGAGGGAAGACTCGCGATTTTGAAAATTCATACTCGAGGAATGCCTTTGACAAAAAATGTTAAGCTTGATGAAATTGCTTCTTTAACTCATGGTTTTGTTGGTGCTGATTTGGAATCTTTGAGTAAGGAAGCTGCTATGAATGTTCTTAGAAAACATATCCATCAAATTCAATTAGATGAAGAATCTATTCCTCAAGAAATTTTAGAGAAATTAATTGTTAAACACAATGATTTTATGGATGCATTAAAAGTTGTTAGACCTTCTGCAATGAGAGAGGTTTTAGTCGAGACTCCTAATGTGAGTTGGGATGATGTTGGAGGTCTAGATAAAGTTCAAGAAGAATTAAAAGAAGTAGTTGAATGGCCTATGAAATTTCCAGAGTGTTTCAAAAGAATTGGAATTAGACCTTCAAGGGGAATTTTGTTATATGGACCTCCTGGAACAGGTAAGACTCTTTTGGCTAAAGCAGTTGCAAAAGAATCTGAAGCTAATTTTATCCAAGTCAAAGGACCTTCGTTATTAAGTATGTGGGTTGGTAAATCTGAAGAAGGAGTTAGGAAAATTTTTGAAAGAGCAAGGCAAGTTGCTCCTTGTATAATCTTTTTTGATGAAATTGATTCATTAGCAGGAAGAAGAGGAGTAGAACAAGGAACAAAAGTTACTGAAAGAGTTTTGAACCAATTACTTTCAGAGATGGATGGTCTAGAAGATTTGAAAGATATTTTAGTTATTGCTGCAACAAACAGACCTGATATGCTTGATGCTGCGTTATTAAGACCTGGAAGGTTTGACAGAATATTGTTAGTAAATGCTCCTGAAGAAGAAGGTAGATTAAAAGTTTTAAAGATACATACAAAAAATATGCCTCTGGCTAAGAATGTTGATTTAAAACTAATTGCAAAAAAAACAGCAGGATATACTGGGGCTGATTTAGAATCTTTAGTAAGGGAAGCTGGAATGCTTGCTTTGAGAGAATCTATTAATTCAAAAGAAGTTAGTAAAAAGAATTTTGAACAATCATTAGACAAAGTTAAACCAAGTGTAACGCCATCAACTTTTGAAGCATACAAAAAAGTAGAAGAAGCTTTCTTAAAATCATCTAAATCTGCTGTTCCAATCAAGAATACTTATTTGGGATAAAATGAAAAAAATAATTTATTAAGAATGTGTATTATTTGTTGTGCTGTTGATCTTGATGAAGATAATCAAGGGAATTGGATTGAAATAAAAGAAGATCCTGATGGTTGGCAATATGTTGTTGATTATTTTGTTGATGGTAGAATAAGTCATAGTTTTTGTCCTACTTGTGGAGAAGAATATAAAAGAAAAGTACTGAGTGAAATGTATGAATGATTTTCAACTATTTCTTTTGTGTATTCATTTGATAGTGATTACATAATAGAAATCTTTATATAATCTAACTTTGAAGATTGTTTTATGTATACTGAAAAGTTTGTAAACATAGAAAATGTTAGAAAATATAGCCCTTGGCTTTTTCCTATTGGAGAAAAGACTGAGTTTTTGGAAGATGGATCATTTGGTAAGCATTTAGAAGAAAGATGCAAAAACTGTGAAATAATAGAGAAAAATAAAATTTTATTTGAAGAAAATAAGAGGTTATCAGAAAAAAATATCTATTTAGAATTAATTCAAGGAATAATTCATGATTCTAATAATATTTGTAATATAATTGGTGGTTCTTTGGAATTAAATACATTAACTTTTAAGGAACTTGAATTATCTGAATCAGAAAAATTAGATCGTATTAAAGAGAAAAATCATGCTATGTTAGGTGCTCTTTCCAAATTAATAGTTCTTAATAAAAGAGCTTTGAGTTTTTCAGAGGTTAATAGAAAACAGAATTATGAAAAAATTGCTATTAATGAATTTTTTTGCACTTTAAAACAATTACAATTAGGAAAGAATAATATTTCTTGGAGGTCTAATCTTAATAAAGTAGATTTTTATGTTTTTGGAGATTTAATTGATCTTGAGAGAGTCTTTCTTAATATCTATGTTAATGCAAGAGATGCAATGCTTCCCTCTGGAGGAGGTATTTTAGAGGTTCTAGCAAGAAAAGAAGAAGATTATGTCGCTGTTTCTGTTGTTGATAATGGGAAAGGAATTCCGGAAGAATGTCTGCAGTATATTTTTGAATCTGGTTTCACTTCTGGAAAGAAATTTGGCAATGGTTATGGATTAGCATCAGCGCTGGAAATTATAAATAATCATAATGGTCACATTAATGTCAAAAGTGAATTAGGAAAGGGAACTAAATTTGAAATTTATTTGCCTTCATTTGATTAATTTGGGATAAATTTATAAAGTCTGTTAATGTATCTATTATACAATGACAAATGAATATAGTACAAGGATAGAAAAATATCCTCACATAGAATCTTTTGAAAAATTAATTGAATTGATAAAACAGGAAAAAGATCCTAAAACTGTAGGGGAATTGATGGATTATTGTATTGATAAGTTTGGGAAAAGACTGATTGAGATATCTATCTTTAATAATCAATGTTTTTTACCTAGAGTATATTAATTAGTTGTAGCAACAACCCCTTCTTTGTCAATTAAAATTGTATGTTCTGCTTGAGAGACTATTGCTCCTGGTGATTCAACTAATTGAGCATATTGATGGAGATTTTCATTTTCTTGTAATTGTTTTAATCCGAACAGGGCTTTTGTTCCAAATTTTTTTACAAGCCATCTTGAACAAAATGGAAGTGTTGAATATTCTTTGGTTATGTGATTAAGAATTTCTCTTGCAATTGGACTTCTTACATTTCTATCATTGATTAATTGATAAATACCAGAAGGGCTTCCATCATGAACTCTTCCTGAACCAGTTGTTGCAAAAGGCTCAATTGCATAAAGGCCTTTTTTTAAGTTTATCATTTTTCCATCATCTATATTTGGGATTGTTAATCCTGCATGTACTTCATATTTATTGATTTCATGACCTGAAAGATTTATTACAGGAGAAAATCCTTCTGTTTCTATTGTTTCAGAAATAATCCCTCCTATCTTATTAAGAAGTATATTTTCCTTTGTAATTTTAATCGCACCCTTCAATGCTTTTTCAGAAGCTTGAATTAACTTTTTATTTTGCTCTGAATTTTCTAAGTCTAAAGAAAAAGCAGTGTCTGAAATCCAACCATCAATATGAACCCCAAAATCTACTTTTAATAATCCATGTGTGAGTGTTTCATCATTGTAAGAAGGAGTGAAATGTGCTGTAATGTTATTTATGCTTAAATTTGTTGGGAATGCTGGTTTTCCTCCTAATTCAATTATCTTTGATTCAATTTTTTCAGCAATTTCCAAGAGAGGAACATCTTTTTTTATTTGAGGTTTGATGTATTCTTTTACTTGCTTTGCTATTTTTCCTGCAAGGAGAATTTTTTCTTTGTTCATGATTTTGATAGAATGTAGTTATTTTTAACCCTTTTCCTTTAACCTTCTATTCTTTGGAATAAAATTAGTTATCTTGTTTTCTGAAGCTTTTCCTGTTCCGATGAAATTATCATTGTATTTTATTATTACAAAACCTCTTTTTTCAGTTAGAATGTTTAATTCATTTCCTTTCATCCAATATTCTGTTTGTTCTTCATTTAATTCAAGAATATTCTTGTTGATTTGATCTTTTAATAAATGGATCCCATCTATGCTTAGTCTTATTTCATTATTTATTTGTTTTCCAAAATAAATTCCAACTCTTTCTATAGGAATTGTTGATTCAAGTTCTCGGATTTGTTTTTCATCAAAATTTCCTTGGAAGATAAATAATCTTTCACCTCTTGTAGAGATAATCCCGTTTACTTTTTTTATTCCAAATTGTTTGTTTAATTTTTCAACTAATTCTTGTTTTTCTTTTTTTGAGAGAATTTTTAGAGTGTTCATTTTACTTTTCTAAATTTAGCAATGAAAAATCCTTCGGTGTTGTTATCTTGGGGATAAATTCTTGCGCATTTTTTTAATTCATTTGAATATTGTTTATTTTCCCATTCTGTCAATCCTTCTCTATACTTAATCGGCAAATTAATCTTTTCTAGTTTCAATTCTCCAGGATAGTTTTTTAGAATTTCATTAATAACTCCTTCATTTTCTTCTGGTGCGTGAGTGCAAGTTGAATAGATTATTGTTCCATTGGGTTTTAGAATTTCAAAAGCTGATGAGAATAAGTTTAATTGAATTTTTGGAAGATTTTTTATTGTTTTGATATTCCACATTAGGTAAGTTTTGTAAGAGCTTCTTAGTGTGCCTTCACCTGAACAAGGTGCATCAATGATAATTCTATCAAATTGTATTTTAGAATTATATTTTTCAATTCTTTTGCAAAATGCTGAGCCATCTTTTCTTGTGATTATTGTGTTTGCAACTCCGCATCTTTCTAAATTTGAAGCAAGAATTTTTAATCTTCCAAGGCTAACTTCATTCGCTATTATTGTTCCTGTATTTTGCATTTCAGATGCAAGTTGGGTTGTTTTGCTTCCTGGAGCTGAGCATAAGTCTAAAATTAATTCCTCTTTTTTTGGTTTTAATGCAAGGACCGGGAGCATGCTTGCGAGCTCTTGAATATAATAATAACCTAAAAGGTGTTCTAGTGAGCGACCTAACTCCCCAGGTAAAAGTTCAAATTTGATGACCATTACTTCCGGGTAATCTTTCCAAGGTTGTTTTATTTTCCAACCTTTGTTTTCTAATTTTTCTTTTAGTTTATCTGGAGAAATTTTTAAAGTATTGCAACGAATTGATTTTACAGGAGGAATTTTAAGAATATTAAGATAATTTTCATAGTCTTTTTTGTCAGTAAGGAGCTGTTGTATTCTCTCTAAGAAAAGAGGTTTTGCTTCTGGAATTTTACGCTGAGGTTTCATTTCAAAAATCTCTCAAAGTCATTTGTTTCTTCCCTTCAATAACTTCTTTAATGTTGATATTGAAAATCTGAAAAATATTTTCAACAGCTGGAAGAATTTGTTTTTCTAAATAATACTCAATGTTGTAAGGATCATTTTCATGAGGAAGCTTAACTTTTTCTCTAACGAGTTTTTTATTTGATGAAGATTCTGCAATAAAGTATTCAATTAATCCTCCTTGTTCAATTGGAATTTTTTGCTCTCGCATTTTTCTTGCTGCTATTACATGAGGAGAAATCGCCTTGTATTCTGAGAGTGATTTTTTTAATTGTGTTCTAATAATTAAATCGTCTTTATTTATTTCTCTATTTTTGATTTGTTTTATGATTTTTTTTAGATACTCTAATGATTTTTTTTCATTTCCACTTTTAAGAATTTGATCTATAATTTTGTTTTGTAAATTTCTTGCTAGTTTGCACCAATCTCTTCTTACTGTTTCAAAACCTCTTATTTTTAATTTTTTATTTTGATCTAATAAAGCGTATTTCTTTTTTGCTCCAGCTATTCCTGCTCGAGTTGTAACCCAGAGACCTCTCTTGAAAAATCCTTCTAATTCAAGTTCCATTACTCCTGGAAGTTCTGTGTTTAATTCTTTTAAGAATTTTTTAATATCTTCTTCTGATTTGTTTTTCATTAGAAATCCAACACTGTCAGTGTCTGAAAAAATTACTTCATATCCAGCGTCCTTTACTTTTTGAATTGTTTCTTGGTTGAATTTTCTAACATAAGAAAGAATCGATGCAGATGATTCTAATGAATAATATCTTGCTCCAAAAAAACCAATATAACCATGAGCTGAAGCTGAGAGTAATTTAAAAGCATTGCTTCTTGCTAGGGTTATTTTGTTGGGATTTTTTTTGTATTCTGCCTTGTATTTTTTTCTTTCTTCAAATATTTCTTTAAACAAAGAAGGGAAAACACCTGCTTTTTTTGAAAAATAAAATTCTCCTTTGTCTGTTTTTATAAAAAACGAATCTTTGGAAGGTTTATCTAGTAAAGTTGATTTTGAAATATTCATTGATATTATTATGCTTGTATGCATTGATGTAAAATCAAATATTGCAATATTTTCGTAGAGCCCTGGTTTTGGTTCTAGGACAAATGCCCCTGTGACTTTTTCTTGTCTTCGCAATTTTATGTCTTCGTGTGTTGGGCGTTTTTCTGGGATTTCATTGAATTTTTCTAAGTTATGGAGAATATATGATTCAACATATTTTGATAAACCATATCTTGATGTGTCAAAAACTGGTTCCTTGATTACTTTTGTAAATGATAATAAATCTGGCCAGAATTTTTCAAAAAGTTGGTACGTTAAGACAGAATCATGTAAATTGTATTCATAGTATTTGTTCCAGTTTTCTTTTATTTTCGAAGAGTGTTCTATCTTAAAATCTTTTTTTGTGTCTCCTAAAAATTCTTTTGAAACTTCATTTAATGTAAGTGTTTCTGATTTCATGTATTGAGAATAAGCTGTTCTTATGAATCTTAATATATCAATATGAATTATTCCATTTATTCTTCCTGTGAGATTAACTCCTCTTGAGAATTTTGGTTGAGAATTGTCTATTCCAAGATTTAATTTTATCTTGTGTTTTTCTGCTCTTGCCTTGAGATATGGAAGATCAAAACCATCTGAGAAATATCCTACAAGAAAATCCGGGGAGATTTGTTTAATATAATAAATAAATTTTTCAATGAGCTCTTTTTCATCTTTTACAAATTCAGTATATTCAGGAGGATTTTGGGATTTTTTCCAAGTTATGACTTTTTTGAAATTGTCTGAAACTAAAGAGATCATTAGTATTTCTCCTTGCCCTATTTTTAATTCATCTGTTTCTAGATCATATGCGAGGATTTTTGGGATGAATGACTTGAGTTTTTTTAATTTAGATATTGAATTAACTTTCACACAAAAATCAACATCAAGAGTTGTGTCTATTCCCCCAAATTCATTTGAGTTATTTAATAATTTTCCTTCAATTTCATACCAATTTAGAGGTTCTAATTTTTTTTCAATTATATAATGAGTTGCATATCCTAAATCATATCCTCTCCTTTTTTCTATTTCTGAAAAATCCAATTTGCTTGCAATATCATGTAAATCTTTGTAATTTGTTGCGAATATTTTAAGTGCTTTTACTGGTTTTTCCAGAAATTTTTTTTCATGGACTTCTATTTTTTCTACTTTTGTTTTTCTGCCTTTAAAATCTAATTTTATTTTTTGTATTTTTTTAATAATCTTGCTTATTTTTTCTTCTGGTAAATTATCTTCTAGTATTGCCCAGAGATAAATTGGACAGGCGTCAATTATGCAAATTCTTTTGCCTTTTTCGTCTCTTCCAATTATTTTTGCATAATTTCTTCCGTTGTAATCAAAGTAGTCATAGTCTAATGGAATGAATTGGGTTTTCATAAAAAAAAGAGGAGTAGAGGATATATAAAAGTTAAGGAGAAGAAAAACCGTAAAGTTTAAATATCACTTTGTAGTAGTAATGATATGAGAAAAAAGAAACAATATAGGGATGATGAAATTCAAAAAGCAAGAAAAGTTGTTAGGGAATTTGGAAATATTTGTATTCGAGATATGCCTTATTTTACTCAACTTGGTTTGGTTAAAAATTTTTATCATTCAATTTATGGTAAAAAATTGGAAGAAATCTCTCCAGAGCAGTTATATCGGGTAGCTGAAAACCTATATAATCGTTCTATAAATATTTCTAATAAGCCCACTTCTAAAGAAAAGATCATTTTGGGAAACCTTTCTAAATTAAAAAATGAAAAAAACCCTGAAAAGAGATATTCTTTGGAAGAACGTATTACAATTCAACTTGAATCTGGAAAATTTCCAATTGACGGTTATTTACAAAAAGCTTATGAAAGAGCAGTTAATTCTCACCACTAAATATTTATATTTCTATATCTTGATTATTTTGATAAAATGGGACTAAATATTCGTGATATTATGCCTAGAAGAGAACTTGAAGTTGAGGGTTTGAGAGGCAAGACTCTTTGTGTTGATGCGTTTAATGTTTTGTATCAGTTTTTGTCTACGATTCGGCAGGTTGATGGAACTCCTTTAATGGATAATCAAAAGAGAATCACAAGTCATCTTTCTGGAATTTTTTATAGAAATATTTCATTGCTTTCTAAGGGTATGAAATTAGTTTATGTTTTTGATGGTGAAGCTCCTGATTTGAAATTGAAGACTCATGAAAAAAGGCAAGTGATGAGAGATATTGCTGAAGAGAGATATGAAGGCGCAAAACAAATTGAAGATATTTGGGGAATGAGAAGATATGGAAGTCAGCTTTTGAGATTGAATGATGAGATGATTGAAGAGAGTAAAGAACTTTTAGAAGCAATGGGAATTTGTGTTGTGCAAGCTCCTAGTGAAGGAGAGGCAGAAGCTGCTTACCTTTCTCGAGTTAAAGAAGGAATTTATGCAAGTGTTAGCCAAGATTATGATAGTCTTCTTTTTGGTGCTTCAAGATTAATTCAAAATTTAACTTTGGCAAGAAAGAGAAAAACTTTTTCAGGTTGGGTTGAAGTTAAACCCGAATTAATTGAATTAGAAAAAGTTTTGAATTCTCTAGAAATAAATTTAGATCAGTTAATCTGTTTAGGAATTTTAGTTGGAACAGATTATAATCCAAAGGGCATTCCTGGAATCGGGCAAAAAAAAGCATTGCAGATTGTTCAGAAATACAAGCAACCTATTTTTATTTTTGAGAGTGTTGAGGAACAAATTCTGAGTTTACCAGAACAAGATAGATTTGATTGGAAAGAAATTTTTGAATTGTTTCATAAGCCAAAAGTTATTGATGTGGATTTTAATTTCCCAAAAATTAATGAGGATAAAATCAAAGAAATTTTAATTGAAAGGCATAATTTCTCAGAAGACAGAGTTGAGAAACAACTTGAAAAGTTAAGGGAAGTTGTTGATAAGAGAAAACAAAAGGGGCTTAGTGAGTGGTTGAGTTAGAATTACTTAGGTTTTGTGTTTTGATTATTTAAGATTAATGATCCGACAATTATACTTAATATTCCTAATATAAGAGCTAATAACCCTGAATAAACAAAAAAAGATATTGCTATTAAAGTAAATCCTGCTAATAATAAGGTTTTTCCTAAACTCTTTAATTTAACTACTAAAAAGATAAAAAAACCTATTAATGCTAATATCAGAAATAAATATAGAAAATCTTCTGAAAATCCTATGCTATAAAATATGTTTTCAAAATCATATCCTGATTTATTAATTCCCCAGGTTAGGAAAAGAGAAAGAACTAATGCTAAAACTCCTGCTATTTTTGTGTCTGGTTCTCCATTTTTGTCTTTGAATACTCTTGATAAAGCATAATTTATGAGGATGAAAGCAATTATGAATATTGCTCCAAGAATCATTGTTGGAGAGTCTATTTGATCTAACAAATCACTAAGTGAAAAATTATTATAAGATCCATAGTATGCACTTGCGAAACTTAGGGACAATAAGATAATTGAGAAAATTAATACACTTCTTTTCATTAGAAGAAGAGTGAATGTGTTTTTATAAAGTTTTTTATATTGTTCTAAGTTCTATTTATAATGAAACAAAGAGCATTCGATGTTTTAGGGAATATTGTTGTTGTTAATTTTCCTAAGAATTTAAAATCAACTGAAAAAATGAGATTTGCAAATAAGATTTTAAATGATAATCCTTCTGTAAAGACAGTTTTAGAAAAAACAGGGAAGGTCAAAGGGAGATTGAGGAAACCTATGACAAAATATCTTCTTGGTGAAAAGACTAAAGAAGTTTTGTATAAGGAAAATAGTTGTATTTTTAGATTTAATATTGATACAACTTATTTTTCTCCGAGATTAAGTAATGAGAGAAAAGAAATAGCTTTAATGATTAAAAAAAGGCAGGATGTTTTGGTCATGTTTGCAGGTGTTGCACCATTTTCAATTGTCATTGCTAAAAATTCTAATGCGAGAAAAGTTTATTCTAATGAAATAAATAGAGAAGCAAATAAATATTTTGAGCTGAATGTAGAATTAAATAAAGTTAAGAATAAAGTTGAGTTGATTAACGGAGATATTAAGAGAGTTTCTAATAAGTTAGATAAAAAATTTGATATTATTGTTATGCCTCGGCCTCAGCTGAAAGATACTTTTTTAGAACAAGCTTTTAAGTTAAGTAAAAAAGGAACAAGAATTTTTTATTATGATTTTTGTAGAGCTGATGAGACTGGGAAAGTTGTAGAGAAGATTAAGGAAGAAGCTAAAAAATACAAAAAGAAGATTAAAATTTTGAAAGTTAAAAAAGCAGGAGAAATTGCTCCTTATAAAATTAGGATTAGGGTTGATTTTAGGATTTTATAGTAAATCATCTTTAGTATTATATTGTTTGAATCTCATTTCTCCTGGGATAATTTTTGATAAATAACTTCGAAGATAATATTTTGTATTGTAAATCTTATCTAATAATTTTTTTAGAAGACCTTTTGGATTATTTTTCATCATAGAAGGTCTATCTATGAATCTTTCTTTATACAATTCATTCATGTCTGCTGGATCTACCATTTATAGCTTCCTTTCCTCTTTAACTGCAGTCGGAGCTTCCCCTCCGTGCCAGGTGAATCTTGGCCGAATTCTCATTGGATAAATTCTTTCTGAATTGTCATCGAGAATTATTGCAGAACCTTTTAGATTCGGCAAATCATCCATGTATTTTTTTATTCCTTCAATAAGATAACTTTGCATTATGTAATTTAATGCTTCTAAATCTGGTTGTGAGGTTACCCTGTGTGAGATTACAATATCTGACTGAGTCATGACATCTCTGTGAATTTGTCCTGGTTGTTGTGTTGCGAGAATCAGTGAGATTCCTGGCTGCCGGCCTTCTCTCAAAAGTTGAACTAATGCAGATGTTGCGATTGTTGTTTCGTTCAATGGCAAAAATTCATGAGCTTCGTCGATAAATATCCAGACCAGAGGAATCTGGTTTTTTTCTTGTTCTGACCCAAGATCAAATCTTTTTGAAATTGCCTGTGTTTCTTCTTGTTTTCTCGCATCCATTCTTTCATTAAATATCTTTCTTGAAACCAAACTGATTATCAATGCCCTTATATTAAAAGCTCCTACTGAATTATAAACACTTAAATCAAGAATAGAAGTAGTTCCGGCTGAGATAAGACTTTTTATTGAAGTTGATTCAGTTGACTTTTTTGAGAAAATTCCCCATGTATCTGCTGCTTCAAATAATCCTATTGCAGCATTTCTTGTTTCTTTTGAAGTACTATCATCTTTTTTTAATCTTGATATAATCTCTTCAATTCCAAATTTCTTTTGTTGTTTTAATTTTATTATTGTTCGTTGAATTAAAACTGATACAGGATCAATTAATCCTAAACCAAAAGTTATAATCCAATCTTCTGAGTCTAATTGCGAAACATCTAGTGCAAATTTTTTATCAACAGGAATTCCTTTTTTGAGATAATCTTCATAATGACCAAAAGGAACGAAGATTTTTACTGGAAGTTTTTTTGGTTTTAGTTCCCAATCTTGTAATAATTTTTTGTCTTTTTCATTTTGAAATTTCATTGTCCAGTAAATTCCCATTGTATCAAAAATTAATGAGGCAATATTTTGAGAAACTTCTTTCGCAAGATTTGCGAGTTCTTCTGCTATAACTCCAAGAGTGTAAGATTTTCCAGACCCCCTTTTACCTGCAACTAAGATAACATGGCTTCTTGCAACATCCATAAATATTTTATTACTCAAAGAAGTGTATTGTCCCATTTTAACATATCCTTTACCAAGGTAAGTCAAAGCTTTATCACCGAATGCTTTTTTATCTGATTCATTTCTTCCTGTTATTATGTTATAAGGCATTTTATATACTATCTAAAGGGGTTTTTATATTTGATAAATCTTTGGTTGAGACTCTTGTGCAGATTTCAGTGGTGGATAAGTTACTATGATCTAATAATTTTTGTATTTGTCTTCACTAAAAATTACTCAAAAGAGAGCGCTACGCTTCAAAATCAAAGATTTTGACTCTCATTTAACAAGGATCTAGAGGAAAATACCTTATCTCAGCATTTTCCCAAATTCAATTTCAACTCTGTTCGCTAAAGCTCCAGAGGAAAATTAAACATCTTTAAATCCAGATGTCTAATCATCAGCAAGAGTTATAATAAGGGGTAGCGCGGTTTTCTGCTAAAATAGATAATCTATTTGCCAAAAGATTAAAACAATAAATTTATAACATAAAAAAACCAACTTTATCTATGAAAAAAGGAGCAATTGGAATGGGTGTTATTGTAGGAATTATTGTTGTAGCTATAATTGGTGGAATTTTTATCTTTAAAGGATCTGGAGATTCAGAGACTAGTAATCCTTCTTCTAGAGATTCTAGTGAGAGCAATTCTCTTTTTAGTGGCGATAGTTGTGGAGAGATAGAATTATATAATCTGAAAAGTATGATGGGAATTGGTTATGGATCAGAAGTGAGTGAAGATGCGTTGGAAAAAATTGAGTGTATGACAAAAGCTTTGAAGAAATGTGGTGATAAAAAAATAATTGTTGTTGGTGGAAATGAAAAAGAAGAATTTTCAATTAAAGAAAAAAAAGGTAATGCTTGTGTTGTTAGTGATCAGCAAGACAATAGGTATATTGAATGTGATTTTTTAGAACATCATACTGAAGCAGTGATTACTCAAATGGAAAATTTAGGTGCTGGTGATACAGCAGCATCAATATACTGGTTTGTTTTAAATTCAAAACTTGAAAAAGATGAGTTTGAAGAGGGTGATACTACAATGGAATTTAATTCCCATACTGGAGAAGCTTCTGAAAAAATAAATTGTAGAAGAAATTTTGTTTCTGCAGATAATATCCCTGATCAAGTTATTCCTGGAGAAATTAAATTTACTACTGCTGAAGAAACTTTTAAATTACTTGCTGAAAAAAGTGAACAGATTCCTGATGGTTATTATGCATATGATCCTTATGGTTATGTTTATTCACTTGATAGAAAAGTAAAAAAAGTAGTTGGGGCTTATGGAGGCATTGCTCCTCCTGAAGAATTTTATTTTATAGAAAATCAAATTTTAGATTGTTCAGCAAATGGTGATATGACGATCTGCACAAAACAAAGACTTAATTTTGATAAACTTGATAGTTTAATGAAGAAAGATATCCTTTATTTTTTTAGAGATCATTTTGAGGAAGTTTCATCATTTGAATATCTTGGAAAAAACTCTTATGGGGGAAAGCCCTGTTATGAATTCTTTTTCACAATTGATGAAAATAAGATGTCTCAATTAGAAAGTGATCTTGGTACTGTTGTTTTAAGTGGATATGGGTTTCCTCGAGTAGAAGAAGGATTTATTTTAGAATATAAAATATGTTTAGATGTTGTTTCTGGAAATTACATAAGGGGTGAATATGATTATTATAATAAGGGGGTACCATTATATACTAGGTCACCTGCAAAAACCTGTGAATTATGGAAATATAGTTCATCAGTTGTAACTGAAGAAAGTGTTAAAGTTCCTATTGAATTTTTTATAGAGTCTCTTGAATGTGAAGGGACTAATTTAAAATTTAATTTAAAGTTTTTGGATGATTATTCTGGTCAAATAGATTTAAAATTAATTAGTAAAATTCATTCTCCCTCAGTAACTATTTATTCTGGAGGTGTTGATGCATATAATGCTATTTTTTCTAGTAGTGAGATTGTGAATTCAAAAGAGGATGATACTATTAGTTTGAGTATGCCTTTGTGGGATTATGAAATAGATGCAGAAAGTTTAATAGGCAATTCATTATTTATCTGTTCTTCTGAAGGTGGTTGTTTTTATAACTCTATTGCTGTGCGTCGTTTATCAGTTGATCCAATAACCTATACTTGTTATTCTTAGAATGTGTTGAAAGATTCTTTGAATTTCACCAAAATGTTTTTAAATGAGTTTTTCTTGAGTTCAATAATGGATTCAGAAAATAGAGATATTCCCAAACAAACAGATGAAGAAGCCCCTGTTAGCCTAGAAGAATTTAATTCTAATAATAAATCAAAAAGAAATTTTACTGCTGAAATTAGAAAAAATCCTTGGATTCTTTCAACACTTGTTTTAGGTGTGATAGTTTTAATTTTGTTAGTGGGTAATTTTGGAACAACTGGAAATGTTATCACTGGAAATGTTGTTTCAGATTCTGAAGCAGGAGATAAAATTCTTGATTTTGTAAAGTCTCAAACAGGGGGACAGGGAGATTTAGTTGGAGTAGAATCATTTAATGATTATTTTTATGAAGTGACTATTGAATTTCAAGGAGAAGAAATTCCTTTGTATTTGTCTAAAGATGGAACTTATTTTACTTCAAGTTTGCTTGATTTGAATGAGATAAATAAAGATGTTGAGAGTCAGGCAGAAGAGATTTCTATTGAGGTTGCTAAGTCTGATAAACCTGTTGTAGAGTTATTTGTAATGACTCATTGTCCTTATGGGACTCAAGCAGAAAAAGGCTTTATTCCTACTATAAATGCTCTTGAAAATAGTGTTGATGCTAAGATTAGATTTGTACATTATTTTATGCATGAACCAGAAGAAACAGAAACGCCTCGTCAGGTTTGTATTCGTGAGGAGCAGAGTGATAAATGGTATGTTTATTTAGAATGTTTCTTAGAAGATGGGAATTCAGATAGATGCATTAAAGAAACTAAAGTTGATGAAGCAAAAATGCAAGAATGTATTGATAATGGGAATGCAGAAAGATATTATAAAGAAGATTCTGCTTTAAGTGAAAGCTATGGTGTTAGAGGAAGTCCAACACTTGTAATTAATGGTGCTCAGGTAAATTCAGGAAGAGATTCAGCTTCATTTTTGACTGCAATCTGTTCTGCATTTAATACTGCTTCTGAAATTTGTGAAACTGTTGAATTATCCTCAACAAGTCCTTCACCAGGATTTGGATGGGAAGGAACAGGAAGTTCAACCAGTGCTCAGTGTTAAATGGAATTAATTAGGATTGAGGAAATTGTGGAAGAAGAATTTAAATTTGTTCAAAGTAGGAATGATAGAATTATTGTAAAAAAATATTATGAGGAAATAGGGGAATATAAATTTCTTTGTTCTTTTCGCACTCCTGTTGCGATTGATTCTTGCGAATTATCTTCTTAAATACTCAACTTCTTCTTCGCTAAGTTTTAATTCTTGTTGAATTTTTGGATTCGATTTTATAATTTGTTGTATCATTGGAAATTCATTCATCGCGCGTTTTATGCTAATATGGACATATTTTGCATATTTTATTGCAATTGATTTCTTTTTGATTGTCCTTTGGTTGTTTAACCAGATTTTAAGAATTCTTGTTGGTTTTTTGTAACTGGTGAATTTTGTTTTAAGATTTTTTTTTGAAGAAGCAATCCCATAACTTAGAAAGATATTTTCATAAACTAAAAATCTCCAATATTGCTGTCTATGGATTCTTCCCTTGAAAACATCTACTTTTCCCAATAATTCATATGCTTTTAATAATTCTTCACCTTGATATTCTGCAGGGATGTTTTCTTCAACCCAGAGAATTATCTCATCTATATTCATATTTACAGAATCAAAAATTTTTAATGTTTCGTTTGTTGGTTTTCCTTTAAAGATCAATCTTAATGCATTGAATATATCTACTTCTTTATTTCTTTCATCTAAATCTAATGAATCACTTTTGTCTAATTTGGATATTGATTGTAAATCATTTATTGCTGCTCTCAAATCTCCTCGTGATTTGATTGCTATTTTTGTTATTGTATCATTGTCTACAAAATGATTTTCTTTTCTTAGAATTTTGATTAATACATCTTTGATTATCTTGTAATTTATCTCTTTTAATTGGATCATTTCTGATTTTTTTCTTAGAGAACTTAATTTTTTACTCCAAATATCATTTGCAGTTATAATTATTGGATAAGATGTAAGTTGAATTAAAGAAAGCATTTCCATGACTCCTCCTCGATCATAATATCCACTTATTCCATCTGCTTCATCAATTAAAATTATTTTGCTTTTTTTAACTAAAGATCTTTGCTCTATTGCAGGTTTTAGAATTTCTCTTAATTTGTCTTTATTTCTTAAGTCAGAAGCATTTAGTTCAAATATTTCTGAATTAAATTCATTTGCAATTACATAAGCCAAAGTTGTCTTTCCTGTTCCTGGAGATCCATGAATGACCAATGTTTTTTTTGGAATTCTTCCACTGTTTTTTTTTAGATTAAAGCTTGCCATAAATTCTTTTATTTTTGGAATTATCTCTTGTTGTCCTTCAACTTCTTGAAATTTCTTTGGCCTATATTTTTCTGTCCATTGCATTTTATCCCCTCTCCCACCCCTGTTGGGTGATTAGTTAATAGTTATATGTGTTTGAAGTATATAAAAATTTATATATTCTTTATAAGAGATATATTTTCATGAAAGAACTTTCTAATGGTAGATTATATTATTGTTTTGAAGAATTTAATGAGGATATTAGGGGATTGGTTGAGAAGATTAGGAAAACTTTTATTCCTGATGTTTTGATTGGGCTTGGAGTTGGTGGATGGGTTCCAGCTGCTTCAATAAAAGAAATGTTAAAAATGAATGAATGTTATTCAATAGGTGTTAGAAGTTACGATCAATATGAAAATTCTACCTATAAGCCAATGATTTATCAAGATGTATGTGATGAAGTTGTTCGAGGAAAAAAAGTTTTATTAATTGATGAGGTTTGTGAAGAGGGAACAACTTTAGATTTTGTTATGAAGCATCTTTTAAATAAAAATCCTAAAGAAATTAAGAGTGTTGTTTTACATAATAAAGGTCATTCTAAATTTGAACCTGACTATTGTATTGATGTGGATAATAAATGGATTTTATATTTTTGGAAAATGCAAGTTTAAAAAATAATTACCCCTTTCCCAAACCAGCAAGAACAAAACTTGCGATTAATGATTGAAGTTGTATAAATGGATCTGAACCTTCGGTGATTCGAAATTCAACTTCGCCTGTTTTTTCAGTTAGCTTTACTTTTATTTCTGGTTCTATTGGAAGATTCCATATTTCTTTTTGAATAGCCTTTATTACATCTTGACCTGAGATAGATTGCTTGAGCATGATATCTAATAACTTTTCTCTTGACATTTGAAAATCCCCTGATAAGGCATAATCTAAAACTATTTTAATGTCTCTTGGTTTTGCACTTGAAATTATTGTTGAAAGAAGTTCTGGTGTTATTACTGGCGAAACAGATGCTGTTGATTGAATAATATTAATTGATCTTCTGCAGTCACCTTCACTTCCTTCATAAAGTATCTCAATGGCTTCTTTGGAAATAGTTAGTTTCTCTTTTTCTGCTATTAATTTGATTACTTTTTCTATGTCTTTTTTTTCCAAGAGTTTGAATCTTAAAATAACACATCTTGATTGAATTGGATCTATTATTTTACTTGAATAATTACAGGATAAAACAAATCTGCAAGTCGCTGAATAGTTTTCCATTGTTCTTCTAAGTGCTTGCTGGGCTTCAGGAGTTAGTGCATCAGCTTCATCGAGAAAGATCACTTTAAAAGGTACATTCCCAAGAGATTTTGTTCTTGCAAAGTTTTTTATTTTTTCTCTTACTATATTAATTCCTCTTTCATCAGATGCGTTTAATTCCAGATAATTGTCTTTCCAGTTTTGTTTAAAGAGTGTTTTTACAACTATTAAAGCTAATGTTGATTTTCCTGTTCCTGCTGGACCTGCGAATAATAAGTGAGGTATGTTTAGTGAATTTGTTAAGGACTCAACTCTTTTTACAATGTCATCTTGCCCGACAAGTTCTGAAAAGTGAGCAGGCCGATATTTCTCTGTCCATATTTCAGATGTCATTATAAGAAATAATGTTAAGAGTTAATAAAGATTATTGTTGTGGGGATGAATATGAAATTATCATTCTAATTTTTTTGCATAATCTACAAGTCTTTTAATTTATTTTTTTTAAAATCTTCAGTATATGTTACTTTTTGATTTTTGTAACAATCTCTTTGAATGTGATCTAAATTATTACAAAAACCTTCTTTTGAAAATTTGCATTTAGAATAATAATCACATTTATTTTTTTCAGTTCTACTTGCTTCTAGCTCTTTTTTGTTTTCTCTTTCGTTTTTCTTTCTTGAGCCTTTTACGTTGCCATTTCCAACGCATCTGACCTTTCTTTTTCCATCTTCGTGATGATCGTTTCATAAGAAATTGAAATAAGATTGGTTTTTAAAGATTTTGGGTGTTATACATTGTTAAGTTAATTGGTCTTAATTTTTAGGCTCCGATAGATTTAAATATAAGAGGTACCTAAAAGTATTATGGTAAGGTTACAAAAACAACTATCAAGAAAAGTTGGTGATAAAGAGTATGCTAAATGGGTTTTAGTTATCCCTCCAATAGCAATAAAAGAATCTGGTTTTAAAGAAGGACAAGAACTAAAAGTAGAATCAAAAGAAGGTAAGATAGTCCTAAAGAAGAATTAAATATTTAATTCTAATATTTCACTAATTTTAGGGCAATAAAAAATCTTCTCTCTTTTTTTCCCTTCCTTATATTCTTTTAAAATTCCATTTTCCAAAAGAATTCTTAAATTATTCTTAGCAGTAGGATAAAGACTTTTTAATATTTTTTTTATTTCTGATATTTTGATAAATGGATTAACAAATAGTGAATCTAAAACCAATAAAGCATTAGTACTATTAGAATTTTGCTCAATTACTTTTCTTGCTTCCTCATAATAATTCTCTAATTCTATTGTTTTATTATAAACTTCACCTGATTGAACTTTTATTGCCGTAAGAAAAAACTTTAACCATTCCTCAATTTCTCCTTTACTGCTAACATTGAATAATCTTTCATTATACTCTTTTTGATTTTCTTTCAAATAGGCACTTAAATATAATAGTGGTTGAGAAAGCAAACCCGTTTTACATAAAAAAAGAGTTATTAACAATCTCCCTATTCTCCCATTCCCATCTCTAAAAGGGTGTATAGTTTCAAATTGATAATGCATAATTCCTGCCTTAATTAATTCTGTACTCCTTTGTAGATTATTAAGATAATCAATTAAGTTATCTAACAAGATTGGAGTAGTTTCAGGACTCGCAGGAACAAACTTTGCTTTCATAATATCTCGAGAAGTCCCGATATGATTTTGATGTGTTTTAAATTGTCCTGGTTCTTTATCTTCCCCTCTAACTTTATGCATTAATATTTTATGCAATTCTTTTATTAATGAAATGTTAATATCTTGCCCTTTTATTCTTTTTAATCCTACCTCTAATGCCCTAATATGATTATTTACTTCCATTAAATCGTCATCTTGGGATTTTTTCTTTTCTTTCTCCTCTAAAAAAATTTCAGATAAAGATGTTCTTGTTCCCTCCATCTCTGAACTTAAAACTGCTTCCTTTTTCAAGTATGGAACAATCAACAAATGGGGATTTTTTAATCTCCTCCCCATACTTGAGAGGTTACTTATACTCGCAACAGCATTTGCTAATAATTTTATTATCTCTTCATCATAGTTTATTTCTATTGGGAGATGTTTTGGTTCAAAAGTATAATATAGGGCTTTTGGTGCCTTAACAAGTTCTCCTAATTTTCCGTTAAATTCTTCAGGTTCCATAAAAGTATAACTTTCTCACTATTTATATACTTTTCTATTAATATACTTTTATTATTAAAGTAATACTTTTTTCTCTAATAATTATCATTAGTCATACTATTTCAATTTAGTAATATACTTTTTATATAAAAGTTATAGTAGGTACCGAAACATTTAAATAGTCTAATAGGTACCTAATTATATGAAAAACAAGATAAAATGCCCACATTGTAAGAATGAGAATGTAGTCAAGAGGGGATACTTTCAGACAAAAGCACACGGAAACCAGCAAAGATTCTTTTGTAAATCTTGCTCTAAAAAATTTATAGAACAAACTCCTTTTTATAGAATGAAAAACAATCCTCAAAAAATTACTCTTTGTCTTGACTTGTTTTTCAAAGGTGTTTCAACAAGACAAATCCAAGAACACTTACAACAATTCTATCCTCATAATTCAAGTTGGGTTACAATCTATAATTGGGTTATCAAATATTCAAAGCAAATTTCACAATTTACAGATAAACTAAAAATCAATGTTGGAAAAGAATTACAGATTGATGAGATGGAAGTAGGAAAAAGAACAAGTCATTATAATGGTTGGTTTATTGATTCTATTGATACAAAAACAAGATTTATGGTTGCTTCTGAATTTACAAAGAAAAGAGATTTAACAGAAGTTAAGCAAGTTTTAAGTTTAGCAAAAAGAAAAACAGAAACTCAATTTGAGATTATAACTTCTGATGGTTGGTTGGCTTATCCAAAAGCAATTCAGAAAACCTTTGTTTTGAAAGAGAAAAGTAACACTAAAAAATATGGTGTAACCCATAATAAAATATGTGCTTCGCAAGGAGAGGGATTTAATTACAAGATTGAAAGGTTACACAATTCAGTAAGACAAAGAATAAAAGTTTGTCGTGGATTTCACGGAAGTGTAGAAAGTGCAAATACTCTTATGAAAGGTTATGAAGTATTTTATAATTTTATTAGAAAACATCAAGCAATAAAATGCACTCCGTCGGAGTTAGCAACAGATATTAAATTAAATGAGAATAAGTGGTTGGAATTGATTAATCTTGCTCAATGTTAATCGCAACTTTATTACAAAAAGGACAGAAGATTTTTTCACTATTAGTATAAATGGTAAATTTAAACCATTTTTTACATTTCGGGCATTTTACATCTCCTTTCCCCTTAACATTTTCATCTTCCATTTTATTTTTCTTTCCCTATTAATTTTTCTAACCAACAAAGTCTACAAAAATGTTTTCCACCTTCTTTTTTTATCTTCTTGCCACATCTCCTACAAAATACATCTCCACAACCATCACAAGTAACTGTTATTGCAAATCCACCAAAACTTCCAATTATATCCTCTCCACATTCCTTACATCTTGGCTTTTTGAAAACCAATCCCATAATAACATTATGAATTTCTAGCTTAAAAATCTGTCGATTAAAAAAGACCAATTAACTTAACAATGTATGGGTGTTATTTTGTTAAATCTAAATAATAGCTTTTTCCACCTTTCATATTGTAACCAATTTTATATACGAAAAAAGCCAGAAATAATGCGAAGTTTACAAATAAAAGAACTCTCAAGTTTTCAGTTGATTTAGGGATATCTTGAATGTTCTTACTTCCCTCTTCTAATTTTTCCTTTAATTGACTAATTTCGTCTTCCATTTGTTTTGATTCTTGGTCCTGATTATCAATTTGTTTTGACACTTCTTCTAATTCTTCTATGTTTTCTTTTATTGTTTCTTCAATTTCATTATAGGTTTTAAGAAGTTCTTTTTGTTTTTTTATTGTTTTTTGTAAGTCTTCTTTTAATATTTCCTCTTTGGAAAAATCTTCTTTAGGACTTTGATACTTTTTTTCAATAATTTCTTTTGGATTATCTTGAATAGATTTTTCATTAGTTGTATTTGGTTCTGCAAGCAGGTTTGAGTAAAAGAACCATGGTTCTGGTCTTTTTGCGAATGTTAAAATTAGAATTAGCATAATTGCTATTGCCCAGATTATTTTTGTGTGCTTTTTCATGTTTTGTCATATTAGTTTTTAGATATTTAACAAAAACAACTAAATTAATAGTTACAAGAGTATAATTTATTTTTAGAAACGAATTAAATCATTTGTTTCTAATATTTTTTAATGAACATATTTTCTTATTAGAAATTGTTTTTAAATCTTTTGTAAGAATTTTTGGTTTTATTAAATTATCTTGATTTTTGGACGTTTATTTTTTGGCAATATCTATTAATTGGGCATTTGCTACACCGGGGTGAAATCGGTTGACAGATCCCTTTTCCAAATTGGATGAAGATTGCATTGAATTCTTTCCAGTATTTTTTTTGGAGAATTTTTTCAAGTTGCGCTTCTGTTTGTTCAGGAGTTTTTGTTTTTACCCAGCCAAGACGATTAGGAATTCTGTGACAATGAGTATCTATTGGAAGAACTAATTGATTATATGCAAATGCTAAGACAATATTTGCTGTTTTTGGACCAATCCCTTTAATACTCAAAAGTTCTTCCCTTGTTTCAGGAACTTTTCCACTGAATTTTTTTAGTATTTCTTTTGAAACACTTTTTAGAATCTGAGATTTTTTTTTATAATGTCCTGTTGAGAAAATTATTTTTTCAAGTTTTTTTAGTGGAAGATTTAGAATTTTTTCAGGAGTGTCAGCAATTTTAAAAAGTTGTTTTGAAATTTTCTCTGTTGTTTCATCTTTGGTCCTAAGAGACAACAGACATGAAATTAATATTCTGAAGGAGTCTGGTTTTTTTCTCATTCTGTTTAGAGTTGTTTTCTCATTAGAATAATATTTTTTTCCAAGAATATTCATTATTTGAGATATGTTTTTCATTTGAATTTATAGAATTCTAAGTTTAATTATTTTTTGAAAATAATCTTGTAACAATTATTATTCCAATAACTGCAATTAATGTTACTAATAATGCTTGAATTAATTTTCCTTGAATAGGACTTATTGCAGTGATTGTTTCAACCCATTCAGTGATAACATCTTTCCAGACTAAAGCGATTAAAAAACCAAATGCAGCCACCATTGCTGTTCCAATTGCTTTTTTCATTTCTATTTTGAATTTCCTTGCCGACTCTTTTGCTTTTATTTTAACTTTTTGATTTCTTGTCAACTCTTCTTTTGGCATTTTTATCTAAAGGTTTTTTATTATTTAAATCTTCTTCTATTATCTTTTTTATTTCTTCAAATGACTCTGGATTTACTAATGTTGATAATCCTTTTGGTTCTTCATCCCTCAATAAGTTCTTGAGAATTCTCCTCATTATTTTACCTGATCTTGTTTTTGGAAGTTCTTGAATAAAATAGATCTTATCTGGTTTTGCAATTGGTCCTATTTTTTTAACTATTAAATCAGTAATTTCTTTTTCTTCAACAGGTGTTTTTGCTTTTGCAAATACCACTGGAAGTTCTGCTTTGAGTTTATCTGGTTTTGAGACTACTGCTGCTTCTATTATTTCTTTGTGAGTTATTACTGCGTCTTCAATTTCTGCTGTTGATAATCTATGGCCGGCAACTTTTATTACATCATCTATTCTTCCTAAAATTCTGAAATATTTTCCATCAAATTCTGCAGCATCTCCTGTTATATAGTGTTTTAATTTTTTATTTGATTCTTCTAGTTTCCAGTATTTTTCTTTGTATTTTTTTTTATTTCTCCAAACTCCTCTTAACATTCCTGGAGCAAACGGACTTAATTGAATTAGATAACCTTCTCCTTTTGTTTTGAGTTTTCCTGTATGTTCATTTATAATTTGGTGTTTTGTTCCTGGAAAGCTTTTTCCTGCAACACTTGGGATAAAAGGACCTATTCCTGGAAGAGAATTAATTAATGTTGCTCCTGTTTCTGTTTGCCACCAAGTGTCTATCACAGGGCAATTTGAATTTCCAATATATTTGAAATACCATTCCCATGTTGATTTATCTATTGGTTCTCCAACTGTTCCTAGAATTTTTAGTGATTTTAAATTATATTTCTTTGGCCATTTTTCTTCCCATAATTTGAACATTCTTATTGCTGTTGGAGCAGTGTAAAAAACTGTTACTTTGTTTTCTTGGATGGTCTTCCAGCAAATTCCTTCATTAGGAAAATTAATCATTCCTTCAAACATCAGAGTTGTTGCTCCATTTAGTAATGGACCATAGCAAATATATGTGTGTCCTGTTACCCAACCTACATCTGCGGTGCACCATATTATATCTTCTGGATGAAGATTGAAATTCCACTTTGCTGTTTGGTATGCTTGGGTTGCATAACCCCCTGTTTCATGAATGATTCCTTTTGGTTTTCCTGTTGTTCCGGAAGTGTATAACAAAAACAAAGGTGTTTCTGAATCAAATGCTTTTGCTTCACACTCATAGCTTACTTTTTTTAATTCTTCATTATACCAATATTGATTCTTTTTTAATTTTATTCCATTATTTATTCTCTTTACAACTATTGTTGTTTTAATTCTTGTTTTATTTATTGATTGATTTGCTTTTTCTAAGAGGTTTTCTTTTTTGCCTTTTCGATAATATCCATCAGAGGTTATAAGTATTTTTGATCTTCCGTCTTTAATCCTTGTTCTTAATGCATCTGTGGAAAATGCTGAGAAAACAACAGAATGAATTGCTCCAATTCTTGCGCAGGCTAGCATAAAATAAACAACTTCTGGAATCATAGGAAGATAAATTGTTACAACATCTCCTTTTTTGACATTGTGTTTTTTGAGAATATTCGCTGTTTTGCAGACATTTTCATAAAGTTCTTTGTAAGTTATCTTCAATGTTTTATCTTTTACTGGTTCGGGTTTCCATATGATTGCTGTTTTATCTTTTTTTTCAGGAAGGTGTCTGTCAACTGCATTGTAGCAGATGTTCATTTTTCCACCCAAGAACCATTTGAAAAAGGGAATCTTTTCTTTGTAGGGTTTTTTCCAAAATTGTTCCCAATGCAATTCTTTTGCAGCATTTTCCCAGAATTGAATTGGATCTTTTTCAGCTTGTTTGTAAATTTTTTCATCATTTACCCAAGCTGTTTTTTTAAATTCTTTTGTCGGCCAATATTTGTTTCCTTTTTTTGTTATTAGTTTCACCATTCTTTCACTTTAATACCTTTATTCCAAAGCATCTTGGTGTAACCAATGTTTGTGACATCTTCGGTTTTTATTTCAAGTTCTTTTAGTACATCTCTAATTTTCTTTTTTGCTTTTTCTATTTCCGAATGTTTAGAGAGATATTCAATTTCCATAAAATATCCGAGATGTCTAACATGATTAATTTCAATGATGATTCTTTTGTCTTTTTTGTGGAGATAAGATTCTGATGTTTTGTTTTTTATCATCCATTTTGTGAATCCCAAATCTTTGAATAATGCTAATAAATTATCGACGTGATCTTTGTCTTTCAGAGAAAATTCAAATTCTTGTTTGACTACAATTTGTTTGTCCCAATATCTCTTCAGCCATTTTTTAAAATTAATTTCAAATTTGTCTGGTTTTTTTCTTATTCTAAATGCTTTTCTTGGATAAGCATGTTTTCGAAATTTTCTTTTCAAGGCAAAATAGTCGTCAGTACGAGTTTCCTTTTTTTTAAAATTTGCAATTCTTTTAATCTTTTTTCTAAGTTCATTAGGATCCTTTACTTTAACTTTTGTTTCAACTTCAAGCCACATTGTGTAAAAAAATTGGGTGTTTCCTCTTTTTTATGATAAATTGATAAGAGTTTTTAAGATTATTGTTTTGATTATAGATCTCTCTTGTGAATATTGCTTGTCGAACCTCCAAGTTCTTATTCCTGGACTAAATATTATACAATTTACGATTGCATTATATAGCCCCACCAGGATTCGAACCTGGGTCAGCTGGTATTCCCAAGCTTGTTCACGTTATTGGTGGACAGATAGTCCCTCGCGAACTTGCTTACCAGAACCAGCCATACTTGACCACTGTACTATGGGGCTATTATATTCTTTTGGAATAAAAGTATTAAAAACTTACTATCGACAAATTTAAATACCTTTTATTCTTATATAAATTATGACAGATGAAAAAGAAATTGGAGTTGTTTCCAGTTACTTTAGTCATGTAGGCGTTGCTGCAATAAAACTTTCTGGTAAGTTGAAAGTTGGAAATAAAGTACACATAAAAGGAAATACAACTGACTTTGAAACAGACGTTGGAAGTATTCAAATAGAAAGAAAGGGAGTGCAAGAAGCTAAAAAAGGAGACCATGTTGGAATAAAAGTTCCTGACAAAGTAAGACCTAATGATAAAGTATTTCTTGTAAAATAGATTAAATTTATAAAAAAGATTTTTATTAAATGAATATGCCCCTGTAGTACAGTGGTCAAGTATGCCACCCTCTCAGATTGAAATTCTAAAGAATTTTGAAATTCATGATAAGAGGTGATCTAATCTCGATGAGAGAAGGAGGTCTATGCATCTCAATGCAACCTCATGTCTAAGATAACCTCAAGGAAAAGAATAGGGTTATCATTTGGAGAACGGTGGTGACCCGAGTTCGAATCTCGGCGGGGGCATAAAGTTACAGAAAGGGGCATATTTATATAGCCCTTTTACTTGTAACTTACATGGAAGAAACAAAAAAGCAGGTAGAAGAAGTTAGAGATCCTTATCATCATAAAGAGACTCATGAGAATTGGAAAAAGACTAAGACAATTAAAGGATTAAATGAAAAAAATTGTAAGCTTGTTTTAGAATTTCTTAGTGATATGGAGCTTGGATTAAATATTTCTAAAGTTAGTAAAAAAGGAGCAAGATCTGCAACAAGACTTAATACATTAAGAGGAAGATTAAGTTTTATTATTATAAAACTCCAGGAAAGAGGAACTAAGGATATAACAAAAGTAACTGAAAAGGATTTGCATCTATTATTTGATAATATGCGAACAGGAGTGCTTAAAACTCGAACAGGAACAGCTTACAAGTCTGCTAGAGATTATGTTAAAGTGTTTAAGACATTCTGGCATTGGTATGAAAAAGTAATGAGAAAAAAAGGTAAACTAGTTGAAGATGTTACAGAAGATTTAGATATTAGGGGAGAAAAACCAAAGTTTGTTTATTTTACAAAAGAAGATTTTGATAAAATTGTTGGCAAGGCAAAATATGATCTTAAAATAATTCTAGCTCTTGCTTTTGATGCAGGAGTTAGAGTAACTGAGTTAGTAAATATTAAAGTTTCAGATTTCTCAAATGATTTTAAAGAATTAACAATTAGGGATGAAGCTAGTAAAACTTTTGGAAGAAAAATTAAGTTAATGTTATGTGGAGATCAAATCAAAGAGTATGTTAAAAAGCTTGATTTAAAACCCAATGATTTTTTCTGTAAGATACATCCTTCAATGATGAATGCTGAGTTAAATAAAATTGGAAAAGAGGTTTTAAATCCAGAGCAGATAAAATTTAAGAGTTTATCCCTTTACGATTTCAGACATTCATCTGCTTGCTTTTGGCTTCCAAGGTATAAATCAGAATCAGCCCTCAAATATAGATTTGGCTGGAAGAAATCAGATATGATTCATTATTACACAGAATTAATGGGAATGAAAGATACAATTAAAGAAGAAGATATGTATGTTGATGTTACTAAAACAGAACTTGAAAAAGAAATTGCTAAGATTAAAAGAGAAAATAAAAAAGTTAAAGATCAAATGCAATTCCTGGCTAAAGAAAGCAAGGAAAGAGATAAAAAGTTTGAAATGTATATGAAGAGATTAGAAAAATTAAATGTAACTGAAAACTATTAAGATGAAAACACAAATGAAACCAATAAAGAAAGACAAGCCCAAAACAATCAAAGAAGAACAAGATGAAATTTTTGCAGATGCAAAGAAAGATATTCAAGAGCATATTGAGAAGTTAGATGAGATTATTGAGGATTAGTTGTTTTTTACTACGATTAACAGATGACATGATTTGGGTTAATTTAATATAGGTATGTTGAGTAATGTTTTTATGAAAAAGGGGATTGTTATGTTAAGTCTGGTAATAACTTTAATTTTTCTTAACAATACTGTTTTTGCCCTTCAAAAAGATTCCATAAATAAGATAGATTCATCACTTAATTCCTATTTAGAAAATTATACTGGCGAAAAAAATATTCCTCCTGTTTCAAAGAATATTTTTTCTGCGAATAGTATGAATAATAATGTTATTCAAAAAATTCCTGTTATAATCAAACTATCAGACAATGCAAGTATGACTGATGTTTATAACTTTTTACAACAACAAGGAGCAGAAATAAAATATTCCTTTCAATTAATTAATTCTATTGCTGCAGAGGTTTCATTTAACACGATTGAAATATTAGCTAATGATAAAGATGTTAAAAGAATATATTTAGATCGAGAAATCTATCTTGAACCAATAAATCAAACACAAGAAAAAGATATTTATGAAAATTTAGAAAGTAATTCTTATAAAAGACCTTATGAAGAGAATAGTTATTTACCTTTACTCAATGAAAGTACGACTTATATTAATGCACCTTATTTATGGGATTTAGGATTAGATGGTGAGGGGGTTAAAATAGCAATTCTTGACACGGGTATCGATGAATCTCATCCAGATCTATCAGGGAAAGTTATTGCTAGTAGGGACTTTACTTTATTTGATAATGAATTAAAAACAGGAGATGGGTATGGACATGGAACTCATGTTGCAGGAACTGTTGCAGGAACTGGAATTGCATCAATAAAAGTAACAGACACATCCTCAACAGATACTTCGGGATTAGTAAATCTTCCTTATTTTCCTAATATTTATCATGTTGGTTATGAAGAATTACAAATAGGTCAAGGAGAAGTTCCAGATTTTTATAATATTCTTGCTGTAAAAAATATTCCTTCTGAAGGAGAAGTTTATTTGCCAGGAGCTTGGCCAGATAATGACTTTGATTTTGAAACTAATTCTATTACTAATTATTGGAGGGAATATGATTTTAGTTTTGATAATTCTACTCAAAAATTATATGGGGGATATTGGTATAGATCTGTTCTAGATCTAGGAGAGATTTCAATGGATATAGCTATTTGTCCTGAAAAAGAAGATTATTATGATAACTATTATGCTTATAACTCTTCAGAAAATGTTTATTTAAATCATACTTATTGTATTTATACTAGTAAAGGGAACTATGTCAAGATTAAAATCTTAGAAAATAATTCAGATTATATTCGTTTTAATTATAAATGGCAAAGTCCAGAACCTCCCATGATTATTCTTGATAAGGATGGAAATTTTAATACAAAGGCAGATCAATATTTTGCATCTAATGAAAATCATTTGCATAAAACAGAAAAAACATGTTATAGTTCAGGTTACTGTTATTATTCAACTTCCCCATTAATGATTTATAATCTTTCTTCTGATCTTAATACCTTTAGAATTTTAATAGATTTTAATGGAGATAATATCCCAGATTATATGAGGGGGGTAGCTCCTGGTGCAAGTTTATTAAATGCAAAGGTACTCTCAGATTATGGGGGAGGTTATGATTCTGGAATAATTGCAGGAATTGAATGGGCAGTAACAAATAAAGCAGATATTATATCTCTTAGTTTAGGTGGTTGGGAAAATATTTGTGATGGAAACGATCCTTTATCTGAGGCTGTTGAAAAAGCATCGGATTTAAATGTTACAGTAGTAATTGCTGCAGGAAATTCAGGAGGGTGGGGGAGAGAAACTTTAGGTTCTCCAGGTTGTGCCGATAAAATAATTACTGTTGGAGCTATTTCAAAAGACTATTATTATAATGCAGAAATTGCTTATTTTAGTAGTCAAGGACCTAGTGCGGATGGAAGAATAAAACCAGAGATTCTTGCTCCAGGAGTAGGAATAATTGCTCCTCAAGCAAAAGACACATCAATGGGTTATTCTCTTTTAAATGGTTATACTTCTGCAAGTGGAACCTCGATGGCCACCCCACATGTATCTGGAGCTATAGCACTTCTTAAACAAGCTGATCCTTCTTTAACTCCTAAAGAAATAAAAGAAATATTAATGTCTACTTCGAGGGATATGAAGGGAGAAAGTGTTTTTAGACAGGGGGCAGGAATTATTGATTTATATTATGCATATCATTATAGTTATTCGCCGAAAGTTTCTCCTTCTGTACTAAATTTAATAATGAATAATAAAGAAACAAAAAGTATTGATTTAGAAAATTCTTATTATGACAATCTTAGAGCCCTTCCTTATAAAGATGAACTTAATGAATTTACTGATTATTTTAATGGAGAAGTAGATCAAACAAATAAATTTTACTATAATTTTACTATTCCAAAAGACACTCAAACATTTACAGTTTATATAAATTGGACTAATAAATCTAATGATGTTGATATGAAATTAAGAACCCCTTCAGGTTATTACTATTACTCTGCATGGGGATGGACCGATTATGAAGAAATCACCCTTGAAAATCCAGAACCTGGAGATTATGGTTTAGAAGTTTACCCATGGTGGGTTCAAGAAGAAGTGGAAGTTGAGGGAATATTAACCTATAAAAATTTAATAGAATGGAATTGGTTTAATTATAATTCAAGTAGTAAAAAATTAGAAATAAAATCAGATGTTGATGAATCGGGTTTATATGCAGGAAAATTATTTTTAGTAGATGATTGGAACTGGACATATTCAATGGTACCTGTATCTATAATTCTCTCAGAGTATTTAGAATTTGGAGGGGAAATAAATCATTCTTATTTTATTAATCCTTGTGAGAGCCAAGGAAGTGATGATAAGATTACTTGGAATAATTTTGGAAGCTCTGAAGAGTCTTATGCTTCTTTTGATGATTATTTTTGTGAAGATTTGTCGAGGAAAGCTTATTCCTTTGAGATTTCAGAAGACATTCCTTATTTTGATATCTTTCTTAATTGGTGGACTCCAAGTAATTCTTATTATGAGGATCTAAGGATTTTTATTTACAATCCAGAAGGAGAACTGTATGATTCAATAGATTACTCTGGGGAATATGAATCTACGAGAGTTTATTATCCTTCTTCTGGAAATTGGACCTTGGTTGTGGAATCAGAATATGCTGGTGATAATGGAGTTATTTTTTCAGGAGAGATCTCAATACCTAGTATAATTTTAAGTCCATCT
>JBDRCH010000004.1:0-39720 GCA_043821945.1 archaeon | reverse complement strand
CTTCAGACACAAACTGCGACGGTAAAGTCGACATAAAAGAATTAATATTTTTTATAACAAAATATAATAATGGTGAAGTTGCAATTTCTGAATTAACTTCTGCAATAGATGTCTGGAAGGGGTTTTGAGAATGGAAAAGTTTATATATCTGTTTAGGTAATTATTAGTAATTAAAAGTAACTATAAGTAACTTTATAAAATATGGGGAAAAAGGGGAAAAACAAAGACTCTGTAGTCAAAATTGATTCTACTCTATTAATCGATGTTGAAAATTTTATTAAGAAAGATGAAAATAGGTTGAAATTTGTCAATAAAAAACAACTTATCGATCTCGCTGTTTATGAATATTTAAAAAAAATGAAGGAGTTTCCAAGATGAATAAAAAAATAAATTTATTGTTTTATTTATGTTTCATAAGCGGAATTTTTTTATTAGGATTCACTTTAGCTTCTGTTCCAACCTGGTTTGGTTCTGATGTAAATTATAGTCTTAATGAAGATACCTCTTATTTTCATGATTTGAGTAAAAATATTACTGGATTTAATAATGATGTAAGTTTTGCTATTGACACCCAATCGAATATAAATTGGACAAATGCAAGTGGAGTAAATTCTGTTTCAGCAAGTGTTGTTGAAGATTGGATAAAAATTTTAAATCCTTTAACTGGAAATCTTTCAATCAATGTAACTCATGATAATCAATCTGGTTTTTTTATTATACCTATTCAAGCTACAAATTTAACTGACAGCGAGGCTTCTGTTACAAATTTTGAGTTTATAATTAATACAACTAATGATGCTCCTAGTTTTTCTAATATAGATAGAGAATATAATCTTACAAGAGGAACTAATTTTCTAGATTATATTAATGCAACAGATGAAGAGGAGATGTATGCTCTTTTCTTTAATGCAAGTTTTTATACTAATTGTAGTCTTGCAATTTGGAGCACAAGAGGAAATTGTTCTTTGTTTGATTTGACAAATATCTCAAACACTTCTGCTATTTTAAATTATACTCCTACTAAAAATGATGTTGGAGTTTATTGGGCGAATATCAGTGTTAGAGATTGGGGGAATCAATATCCCTGTCCTCATGTTTATTGTGATAATGCTTCTTATAAAGTCAATAAAACAACTTATGAGCATGTTGTTATGTTTAATGTTTTTGACAGCTTGAGTATTAATGCTTCTGATTGTGAAAACAAGATTTTTCAAGAGAATCAATCAGGTGCGTGTCAGATTAATATAACTACTAAATTAGGTTCTGATTCTGTGAATATAACCAGCAATGGTTCTTTGCGAAATTATGCTGCGAGTGTTTCAAATACAACATGGTTTTATGCTGAAAACTTTACTGATGCAACTAATTATCTAATTCAGGTTTTTGTGAATGTGACTCCACAAAAAACAGAAATTGGAAATTGGACAATTAATTTTACGGCTCATGATATTACTTTTAGTGAAAGCATTTCTGAGTTAATTTATGTTTGGGTGAATAGGACTCTTAATGATGTTCCTGATTTGATAGACATTTCTAATTTAAATACTTCTATAGGTTTACAAACAAAAATAAATTTAACTGTTTATGATGATGATTTGCTTATTCCAGATAAATCAGAAGGATATAATGAGACAATAACTTTTGATGTTGAAATTTTGAATCAATCTGATCTTAGTCAGGAATTAAGTTTATCTGGATTTGATGTCGAAATTTTGAACATGCCTGTCTCTGGAACAAACAGAACCGAAGCAAGAATATTATTTACTCCAAGCACAGATGAAATAGGAAATTACACGATTAATATAACTATTAATGATAGTGATGGTTCTATTGATTCTGATCTTTTTAATTTCTCTATTCTTTCGAATAATTATCCTATCTGGAATCAAACAGAATATTTGTTTAATTTAATTGTTAATTCTAGTTTTGCAAATACTACAAATTTTGGTCCAATTAATTTAACAAATGGTTATGTGGATGATATAGGAGATGTTTTAACTTTTACTAATGGTTCTTCTGCGATGCCAAGATTTAATTTGAGTTCTATTGGGATGATTAGTTTCACACCTTATAAACAAGATGTTGGTTCGTGGAATTTTACTATTACTGCAACTGATTCTCTGGGATTACAAAATACAACTATATTTAGATTTAATATAACTAATGTAAACAGCAATCCAGTAATTGAGAGCCCTCTTTCTGTAACCAATGCTTCTGTAGATGCAAATTCAAATATAGATGCACAAGAAGATAATTATACAATTATTACTTTATGGATTCAAGATGAAGACTTTAAAATAAGCTCTGCAAAGAAAGATTATTACAACGAAAGTTTCACAGTTAACTTGACAATTGAAGGAAATAATACGAATCTTTTCTATTTAGTGATTGATTCAAGTTTTCCAACAGAAGGAAATAATCGAAGCAAGTATTCTGCTACTTTTATTCCAAATAGAACAGATGTTGGAGAATATAATATAACTATAAATGTTACAGATGAAAGTGGTTCTTTAGAAGTTATTGAATTTAATTTAACTATAACTGGAGTAAATGATAAGCCTTATTTAACTGATTTAATAAATCAAACTGCTGCTGTAAATAGAAGTTTTTATTATGATATAAATGCAAGCGATGAAGAAGATGGAGCAGATTCACAAGGAGATTTATTATTTACATATAGTTTTCTTTCAGGAATTGATTTTTTGAACACAACTACTTTTAATTCAACATCTGGAGAGATAAATCTAACTTTTAATTCTAGTCAAAGTGGAAAATATCAGATAAATATAACTGTTAATGACACCTCGGATTCTAAAGATTCTCAAATATTTTGGATTTATGTATACGGAGTTCCAAACATAACCTATCCTTCTTCTGAAGAGACTTTTAATTTACAAGAAAATATTACTTCTAATCTTACTTTTAGGGGAAATCATAGTGTTCAAGATAATCTTACTTATGAATTTTATCTTAATAATTTTTTGAAGTATAATATAACTTATTATGGTAATGATACTAATTTAACATGGGAATTTACCCCTAATTTTACAGAAGAAACTGATGGTGAATTTCAAAATTTAACTTTGGTTGTTTATTCTACTAACTCAAATTTAGAAAATATAACTGATTTAAATTATACTCTTAATTGGGATGTTAATATTACACATTCAAATGCTCCTGTTGTTTTTAGAAGTTATATTGGAGATAAACAGGCAACTTATGATCAGGGCATAGAAATTAATTTATCAAGTTATTTTTCAGATGTGGATAATAGTGATGTAGATTACAATCAATCATTAAGTTTTACTGTTGTAAGTGATTCTAATCCCTCTTCTATAAGTTCAAGTTTGTCTGATTGGACATTGACACTTTCTTCATCATCTACAACAACTGAAATTTTGAATATTACTGTGAATGATTCTTCTACCAATGTCACTAGCAATAATTTTGAAGTTGAATTTACAGCACCTTCTTCTAGTGTGACTACTACATCTAGTGTAGGAGGTGGCGGAGGTGGAGGATCAACGACCTTTGTTTCATTAAAGATAATTATGCCCGATCCTGTTTCAGCATATCAAAAAGATAAAATTGTTTTACCTTTAACTCTTTATAATAATGGGAAGACTACTCTTTCTGGAATTAGTTTAACTAATTCTATAGCTAAGAATGGGATTCTTAAAGATGATATATCTGTTTCTTTTGACAAATCTTTCATAGCAAGTCTAAGATCTGAACAGCGAGAAGATGTTATAATGACAATTGAAACTAATACTGAAGAGAATGGAACTTTTGAAATTACAATCAATGCAGATGTAAGTTCTCCAAGTTATAGTGATTGGGGTAAACTTTATCTTACAATTAAAGAAGGAAATACAACATTTCTTGAAAAATTAATATTTGCCCAAGAATTTTTGCAGGAAAATCCCGAATGCATAGAATTAGAAGAACTTCTTGATGAGGCAAGAGCATTTTTCGAAGAAGGAGATTTTATAAATTCTGTCTTGAAAATACAAGAATCAATTGATGGATGTAAAAACGCCATTTCACAACAAGCAAGAGCTAAAATAAAATATCCAACAGAAGATAAATTATACAGGTACCTTCTCTTATCGACTATAGGAGTATTTTTTATTGGATTAGGTTATTATTCCTATAAAAGAATGAAATTAAAAAGAGCTTCTGGAGACTATTTTGTCAGACCAAAAAAAAGTAAAGTTTTAACAGCAGGAATTTTTATTATTCTGGTAATAATCCCTTTAAGTAGTTTTTTTCTTTGGAAAGATAAAATACAGGGATTTATCATAAATGATGTTCCTTATGATAATTGGCAATTTGGAATTTTTATCTTATTTGTTGGAGTTATCTTTGGTCTATTTATTTTTCTAAAAAGAATAAGAACAAATAAAAAATTTAGGTCTAAGAAAAGTGTAAAAATTCTAGAGAAAGTGGATTATCAAAGGAGAAGTAATGAGAGAGGATGGAGATAAAGTATTATATAATATTATATATTTATAATTACATATAACCATAATTTATTATAGATATATTTATATACTACTATTTCTTATATCTTCTATGGTTCGAAAAACTACCAGCCTTAAAATTGATGAAGATCTTTGGAAAGAAGTTAAAATACATTGTATTATGAATAATTTTGAAATTTCTGAGTATATTGAAAATTTAATTAATTCAAATTTAAAGAAAAAAGGGAGTAAAAAATAATGGACGAACAATTAGACAAATTAATTTCAAAAAGAGATAATCTTTTGGATAAAATACTTAATAAAGAGATTAAATTAGTAGAGAATAATCTCAAAAAAAAATATAAAGAAAAAAAAGAAATAGGATTGGATAAGAAAAATGTTAAAGAAGAAACTAAAATTGTACTATCAAAAGAAAAAAATAATAATTTGAAACCTAAAAAAAAGATTTTAAAAAAAGCAAAAAAAGAGGAAATGAGAAAAGAACATAAGAGGGTATTAGAAAAGGAAAAATTAATGAAACTAAAGATTGCAAAAGATCAATTAAAAAAACAAAAAAAATATGAGAAAAAAGAAAAAGAAGTTCAGAAATTTTTGGATAAAAAAATAAAATTAGAGAATGAAGTAAAGAGTATTAAGAAAAATAGAGTTTTTGCAGATAAGGATTATCTTTCTGAAAAACAAATGAAAGATAATAAGAAAAAGAGGAAAATTAAAATTAAGAAAGAGAAAATAGCTGAACTTGAAAAAAAACAAATTAAGAGAGAAGAAATGAAAAAGAGAAATTTAGAAGCCCAAAAAAAGATGAGAACATCCTTAAAGATTAATAGAAAAAAGAAGGTGAAAATTGAAAATAAAAGGATTATATCTAAGAATAGAACTTTTATTAATCCTGTAGAATCTAAGGAGATAAAAGAAACAGCTGAATTAATCTCTAAACTTAAAAGAGAAGTGGCTAAAGTTGTTGTTGGGCAAGAGGAGGTAATTGATGCTTTTATATGCGCGATTATTTGCGATGGACATGTTTTGTTAGAAGGTGTTCCAGGAGTTGCAAAAACCCTGATTGTAAAAACTCTGGCAGAAGCTTCTGGTTGCAGTTCAAAGAGAGTTCAATTCACTGTGGATCTATTGCCTAGTGATATTCTTGGAATCACGACATATACTCCTCAAAAAGGGTTTGAAACAATCAAAGGACCAATATTCTCTAACTTTATTATTGCAGATGAAATTAATAGAAGCCCTCCAAAAACTCAATCTGCGATGATTGAAGCTATGCAAGAAAAACAAGTTACAATTGGAAAAGAAACTTTTAAGCTCCCTCTTCCTTTTTTTGTAATGGCAAATAATAATCCTCTTGAAGTAAGCGGGGTCTATACTCTTCCTGAAGCTCAAATTGATAGGTTTTTATTTAAGTTGCTTATAAATTATCCAAATAATGAAGAGGAAAAAGTTATTTTAGAAGATAACATTAGCATTAAGAAGTTTGAAGATTTTGACATCAAACCAATATTATCTTCTAATAAGATTATAAAAATGCAGAAATTAGTAAAAAAAATATATGTTGATGAAAAAATCAAGGATTACATTGTTAGAATTGTTGAAAAAACAAGAAAAAAAGATTTTCCTCATGGGCAATATATTGAATGGGGAGGTTCACCAAGGGCTAATATAGGATTATTTATCGCATCTAAAGCTTGGGCTTTGATGCATGGAAGAAATTATGTTATTCCTAAGGATGTAAAAGATATTGCTCATCATGTTTTAAGACATAGGATAATTTTAAATTACAGAGCAAGAGCAGAGGGTCTAGATTCAGATAAAATAATTGATGAATTATTAAAAATTATCGAGGTCTAATTCATAATGGAAAGAACTAAACTTAATATAGATATTGCTGGAAGCATTATTGAACTAGAATCAATTTTAAGAGAATTTCGATTAAAAAAAGAAATATACGAACTTTTCTTTAGAGGGAAGGGTTTGGAGTTTGATGGTTATAGGGATTTTGCTCCAGATGATGATGCAACAAGAATAGATTGGAAAGCTTCAATGAGGGCTCAAAAAACTCTTGTTAAGAGATATGTTGAAGAAAGAGATTTGAGAATTATGTTTTTAATTGATGTTGGTGAAAACATGATTTTTGGATCTACTGAAAAAATCAAGTGCGAATTTATAACAGAACTTGTTGCAGCTTTTGCAAAAGTTTTATTAAATACAAATGATAGAATAGGTTTTATCTTGTTTGGAAATCGAGTAAATCATTTTGTTGATTGTAAAGCTGGTGAAAAACAATTTGAAATTTTCATAGAAACTCTGTCTGATAGTAAAAATTATGGAGGAATAACTAACTTGGATCATGTACTTGATTTTTCAATGGATTATCTTGATAAATCTGTTTCTGCAATTGTGCTTATTTCTGATTTTCTTAGAATTACTTCTGAAACTGAAAAAAAATTAAGCATTTTAGCTCATAAATTCGAAACAATTGCTATCAGGGTAAGAGATCCTCTTGATTTTACTCTTCCAGAAATAGAAGGGGAGATTGTCTTAGAAGATTCAGAAACTCATCAACAAGTTATAATTAATCCAAATGTTGCTAGAAAGACATATGAAAAAAATGCAATGGAACAATCGAAAATAGTTGAAAATATTTTCAAAAATGTAGAATTAGATAATCTTGATTTATTCACAGATGAATCATTTGCACCTTCTCTTGCAGAATTCTTAAAAGAAAGAGTTGGGAGAATATAAAATGATATTCACTTTTACACATGCTCAGTATCTTTTTTTGCTTTTTTTAATTCCTTTGCTTTTTTTAATTCATTTTTTTTCACTAAGCAACAAAAAAAGAATTGCTTTAAAATTTGCTAATTTTGATGCAATTGGAAGAATAAAAGGAATTGATTTTTTTTCTAAGAATATAGTGAACTTATTTTTGAATTCTATAATTATCTTTTTAATGATACTTTCTGTTTCTGGTTTAACAGTGCAAGTCTTTAAATCTTCTAGTTCTTTTTCATATGTTATTGCTATGGATATCTCTCAGAGCATGGAAGCAGACGATTTTTATCCAAATAGAGCAACTGTTGCTAAGGAAATAGCTACTGATTTTGTTGAGTGGGTTCCTGTTGGTACAAGAATTGGAATTGTATCTTTTTCAGGAAATGCCTATATTGAACAAGATATGTCTGAAGATAAAATAACAATAAAAAATTCTATCAAGAGTATAGAGATTGATGGATGGGGGGGAACAGATCTTTTTGAAGCAGTTATAACTTCAGCTAATCTATTAATGAATGAGGAGCATAGGGCAATTGTTCTATTAAGTGATGGACAAATAAATGTGGGAAAAATAGAAGATATGGTTTCTTATGCTCAGAAAAATGAGATTATTATTCATTCTATTGCAATAGGAACTAAAGATGGTGGAAAAACTTCTTATGCGATTTCAAAACTTGACGAAGAATTTTTGCAGAGTGTTTCTTATAATACTGGTGGAAAATATTTTCTTGTTGAAAATAGGACACAATTATCAGATGCTTTTTCAAATGTACTAGAAGAAACTAACAAAAAAGTTTCTATAGGGCTTTCAGATTATTTAATCTTATTTGCTATTATCTTATTTGCTATTGAGTTTTTTCTTGTTAATACTAGGTATCTTAATATTCTTTAATTTAGATTTTAGTTTTTGTGATTCTTTTAATTTGTCTTCTTTATCTTTTTTAGGATTGTCATTGATAATCTGGGTTAATCTTAAGATTAAATCCTGATTAATTTCCTTATTAGTATTTTTTCCCGAATATAAAACATCATTCATTCTGTTGCAGAATTCTTCAGATTGTTTATCTTTTTTTTGATTGAAAAAATTCCTTAATTCAGAATATTCTGTAGCATGTTTTATATCAAAACGTTCTCTGAAAAATTGGATTGCAAGATCATCTATCTTCTGGAGTGTTTCTTTTGGTTTGGTTTTTTTTATTTTTTTTATTTTTTTTAAATAAGGGTCAATTGAACTTTTTCTTATTTTTATCTTCCTTCTAAGAATCTTTTCAATTATTGTCAATATAATCAAGATAAATAAAATCAACCCAACAATTATTAAATAGATTGTTGGCAAACCTTCAAGCGTTCCTATTAATTCTTTAAATAAATCTTTTAATCCCATCTTTACCTCTTTTACATTCATAGTTAAATAAGTATAAAAAGGTTGCTGAATTTTGAGGTTGATGAAGGTGAGTTTCAATTACAAAGGGAATAAAATGGGGCTTGATGTTAAGAATTGCAACAGTTTTGGAAAATTTTTTGGGCTTATGTTTGTTTCAAAGAAGAACGCTAAAGCTTTATTATTCGATTTCGATAAACCAGTAAAGATAAATATTCACTCTTGTTTTGTATTTTTTCCTTTTGTTGGAGTTTTTCTTGATTCAAAAAACAATGTTCTTGATTTGAAGGTTATTAAGCCTTGGAAATTATTTGTTACTTCAAAAAAACCTTTTTGTAGGCTTATTGAAATTCCGATTAATGAGAGGTATAGGGGGGTTGTTGAGGGGTTGAGTGCAAGGAACAAAAACTATTTATATAATAAGAAATAACTTATAATTATTAAACACATGAATCTTAAAAAAGTAATGGGTGATCTGAAGAATAGGGTTAAAACAAATGTTGAGAAAGTAGTTCAATCATTAGGTGAAACTGCTATTAAATATAATCTTAAGAGAGAAATGGAAAAAGAATTTCTTGGAATGTTAAGATTTTCTCAGGGGGGTTTGCCTGTTTCACAAGATAGATTTGAATACACTTTAAAGGATATTTATTACGAATTTGTAGAATCAATTTTATCTAAAAAATATTTAAAAGAGTGAGATTAATTCATTCAAAAGTTAAAATGTGATAATTTATAATTATATTATCTTCATATTCTTGGCACTCTGGAAAAAACTGAGAATTATCTTTTTTTGCAGTTAATACTGGAAAAGGATAATTAGTTCCATTAATTCTAAGATTTGTTCCTCCTCCAATCCTATATTTAGAATAAAAATTTGGAATAGAATTTTTAATTAATCTGTTAATTTTTTCATGTGACTCAAAGAAATTATCTTCTTTTAAATTTGAAATTTCTTCTAGGGATAATTTAAAAGATTCATTGAATTTTGGATTCTCTTTGATAGTAATATAAGTGGATTTTTCATAAGCCATTTTCAAATATGTCCTGGACAGAGAATCTTGTAATCTATTGATTTAAGTTTTTGTAGTGATTTAGACATTTCTTTTTCAGAACCTCCAGGTAAATCCATTCTTCCAATTCCCCTGTTGTGAAAGATGGTGTCTCCCGAGAATAAAACGTCTTCATAAAGAATGCAAATTCCTCCTTTTGTGTGGCCAGGTGTTTCAATTATTTGAAATTCTGGAATATTTAAAAGAATTATGTCTAAAATTCCTTGAGAAGGAAAGTCCTTTTTGCTTGCGTATATTTTTGCATTTTCAAATAAATCAATATTTCCTACATGATCTGGATGATCGTGTGTTAAAATTAAAATGTCAATTTCAGAGGGTTTTGTTTTTAGTTGTTTTAAGTTTTCAATTATCTCTTCCCTATTAATTGAATAACCTGTGTCAATTATTATCTTCTGGTTATTAAGCTTGATGAAATACATGCATGAGCCGTATGAACTAAGTCGAATCTGCCAAATGTTTTCTTTTATTTGGTTTATCATTACTAAGGTTTATAAAATTCTTTTTATAAAAGTTGTTATGAAGATTGATATTAAAGTTAAACCTAATTCAGGAAAACAAGTGGTAGAAAAAATTTCTAATGGAGATTATAGAGTTTTTTTGAAATCTACACCTGAAAATAATAAGGCAAATGTCGAATTGGTTAAATTATTAAATAGATATTTTGGGAAGGAAGTTAAAATTAAATCTGGTTTTAGTTCTAGGAGAAAAATTATCGAGGTTGAAGATGAGATATGAATATGCACCAGATCTTCAGAAGATTTCTGAGGAAATTTCTAAAATGCTTTTTCCGCATATTGTAATTGAAAGAGTTAAATGTTTTAGGAGTTTTGGAACTTCTTCAAGAAGAACTATCGCTCGATGTCATGCTCTTGGAAAGTTAATGCAAAGAGCAATTGGTATTCGTGCTTATTATGCGTTAGAGTTTTTGAGTGAGAGATTTGATAAACTTAGCGAAGAAGAACAGATAAAGACAATTATTCATGAATTAATGCATATTCCAAAAACATTTGGCGGAGGATTTAAACATCATAATTTTGTAACTGAAAAAAATGTGAATATGTTTTATAGGGAGTATAAGGAGGGGGGAGGATTGACTTAATCATATTCTTTATGATAACAATTTATTTAAAGTAATTATCTTGTTTTTTATTTATGCAAAAGATGGATCTCACTACTGCTGAAGGAATTCTTGAATTGTATGATTATTTTAATAAGGGAGGAATGTGGATTCCAAAACAGGTTTCTTTGATGAAGGATTTTAATGGAAATTCTTTAATTAAATGTGAAATTCCAGGTACTTTTGGTGGGCCATACTTTGATAAGAATAAAAATCAATGGGATATACCAGTTAAGATTAATGATTATGCCTTTTCATGGCATTTTTTAGTCAAAGAATTATTTAATAAATTTGAAATTCCTTGTATTAAAAATGATTCATTTTATATTGATGAGACTCACCCAGAGAATATTGATGAATTTTCTAAAATATTAAATGAAGAAAAAGGAATGAGCTTTATTAAAGCTGTTTCAGATAGAGAAAATGCTTTTAGAGGGGCTTTTAATGATGTTAGGGGTATGACTTATTGTTCTTTTAATAAACATCTTAAAGAAAATAGTGCATTTCAAAGAGGAGATAGCTTTGAAACAGTTTTAAGTTTGGATTATTTTTCTCATCTTTCTTTAGAAGAGAATGTAAAGAAAAATTTTGAAGAGTTAGAGGGGAGAAAATTTATTAGTTCAGATAAAATAAAAGGGTTTATTTTTCAGTATTATTGATTAGTTTTATATTTTAAGTAATTCATTAATATAATTAATTATTATTACACTTGACATTAATGAAGTTTTTGTTCCTAAATTATGTTCTTGAAAACTAAATCTATTCAAATAACATCCTCCTGAAGGTCCAATTGATATTGCTGTTAATCCTTTTGTATTATCCCATTGTAATTTTATTTCTGGTTTTCCAAAAGAGTCTTCCATTGAGTTTGAAAGATTTTGAGCTATTTTTTCAAGTTTATCTTTTCCTTTTGATTCATAGAATTTTGGGATTTTTGTTTTATAATCTTTTGGTAAATATGCGTTTAAGAAAAATGCTTCTCTTTGTTTTACCCATTGAAAATTTGGGTATAATGAAGAATCTATATTATTCATATTATTTTTTTAGATAATGAGTTTATATTAATTATTGTGATTAGTTTTATATAGTTAATTTTTATTTTTATTTTATGACAATAATACTTGGGATTGAATCAACTGCGCATACTTTTGGAGTTGCTGTTGTTAAGAATGGAAAGATTTTGTCAAATGTTAAAAAAGTTTTTACAACCGAGTCTGGGGGGATGATTCCAATCGAGGTTGCTAAGTTTCATTTTGAGAATAAGAATGAAATTTATTTTGAAGCACTCGATAAATCAGGAATTAAAGAGAAGGAAATTGATGCTGTTGCTTTTTCACAAGGACCTGGTTTGGCTCCTTGTTTATTAGAAGGAATGAAATTTGCAAAAGAGTTGTGTGAAAGATTAAATGTTTTTCTTGTTGGAGTTAATCATTGTGTTGCTCATTTAGAAATTGGCCAAATTACTGGAGCAAAGGATCCTGTTCTTCTTTATTGTTCTGGAGCAAACACCCAGGTAATTGCTTATGCTTCTGGAAAATATAGAATCTTTGGTGAAACTCTTGATTTGGGTGTTGGAAATTTTATTGATACTATTGCACGTTTTGCAGAACTTGGTTTTCCAGGAGGGCCTAAGATAGAGAAACTTGCTAAAGAGAGTAAGAATTATATTGAGCTCCCTTATAGTGTTAAAGGGATGGATATTGCACTTTCAGGAATTCAAACTAAGTTAAAACAAATGATTGATTCTAAAAAGTATAATTTGAATGATTTATTTTATTCAATGCAGGAGACTGTTTTTTCTATGCTTGTTGAAACTGCAGAGAGGGCTCTAGCACATACTGGGAAAAAAGAACTCTTATTAGGAGGAGGTGTTGCTTGTAATTCTAGGTTACAAGAGATGTGCAGGATTATGTGTGAAGAGAGAGGGGCTAAATTATTTGTACCTGAAAATTCTTTGTTAGTTGATAATGCTGGGATGATTGCTTATTTAGGAGAGATAATGTTTAAAGCAGGAATATTTGCACCACTCGATGTATTGCCTCATTCTGCTCCCGGCACGAGAACCTCTAATGAGATACCCATAATTGCGGAGTACTGGGGCAAAAAAAATTTAGATAAAATTGATATTCATCCTAGAGAGAGGACTGATGCTATTGAAGTTAGTTGGAAGTGAATTAAACTCTGATTTTTCCTTCTTGCCAATCTTTCAAAATATGTCTTGAGGTTCTATCTGCATCCACAATTCCCCTTTTTTTTAGATAGTTTAATTTTTTTCCAAGGCATTCAATTAGGATTTCTGAATCTCCATTAGCTTTTATATCATAGAATTTTTCTATTTGCTTTGAGTATTCCTTTAATATTGTGTGAACTACTATTTCAGGGTCTTTAACTTTACTATAGTCTCTTGCACCTAGTTTTGCGTGTTGTGAAATTTTTTCTTTATTTTCTTGAGAATATTTTTCCAGAGGAATTACTCCTGGGCTATCAAGAAGAAGCGTGTTTTCATCTAATTTTATTTTTTGAATTCCTTTTGTGAAACCTGCTTCACTTCCTGTTTTTGCAGATGATTTTCCCTTTAGTAAATTTATAACAGAACTTTTCCCTGAATTAGGATACCCAATTACACCTACATGAATTCTCTTGTAATTATTAGGATTTTTTATTTTTTGAGATTCTATTTTAATTCGGTTTCTTAATTCTTTAGAACCTCTTCGATTTTTGCATGAAATAAAAACATAGGGATATAAGCCATTAATCTCTTTTTTATTGGTCAAATCTGATTTATTTAAGGCATAAATTATTCTTTTGTTTTTATTAGTTATTATTTTTTCAATTTTTTTATTTCTTGTTTCATCTATAAATCTCGAGTCAATTACTTCAATTATTATATCAGAAATTTCAATTATCTTAAGGAGAATATCTTGGTATTTTCCTCTTTGTTTTTTTAAATTTTTTAGTGATCTTTCTGAACGGTTTTGTTTTTTTGTAGGCATAATTTGATTAAGCGATGAAGGTATATAAAACTAATTAGAATAAGATGAATTTTTTTATTCCTTAGATTTTTATGATTAGTTATCTTTAAAAACTAAACTTAATAACTATTTCTAAGCCCCCATAGTTCAGAGGCCAAGAATGCTTATTCGCAACCTCACTCACATCAAGGGCTATAAGAAGGTTCGTGAAATTGCTCACCCTTTCAGAAAGTGCAGCATTTTCCTTCCACAAGAAATAAAAATACTCAATTACAAAATTGATTAAGCCCCCATAGTTCAGAGGCCAAGAATGCTGCCCTTTCAAGGCAGTGACCCGAGTTCGAATCTCGGTGGGGGCGTTATACAACTTGTGCAACCTTGGGTTTTATTTTTTAGGAAAGTTTAAAACTATTTAAAATCTAATATTTCTATGGATGTATTAATTTAGATTATATTTTATGCAATACTTACTATTTTTGTAATGTAATTAATAAATCTAAAAAAGAAAGAAGTAATAGTTTTGATGTAAAGATTCTTGGAGGATGTTTTGCAATGTTGATAATTTTTCTTTTCTTTGGAGTTGGGATTATTATTCCAGTAAATTTATTTGAAGTAGTTGGAATTGCGATATCTGTAGTATTAACAATAATTGTAATTATGAAAAATTGAAAATTGATAAATTTATATATCTGATTGCATTAGTTTCATTATGAAATGGCTTACAAGAAAAACTGGTATCTGGATGATGATTCTTGGAGTAGCTATGCAATTCATAAATATTATCACCTATGAATATTGGGAGATAGATATTGACATATTTGGCGTACTTATTTTTATTATTGGATTAGTAATTATGGTGGTGAGGTGGAAAAATTAAAATGAATTGGTATCCAAAAACTAAACTGGGAAAAATTTCTTTTTGGGTGACGTTAGTGGGATTTATTAACTGGAATTATTTAGTCGTCATGATTTTTGGCAAATCTATTCCTATCCCCTTTGGACTTACAAGCATTGCTTTAATGCTAATCTTTGGAACTATTTCAATAATATTAATAATAAGAAATAAAGATAGAGCGATATTGTTATTTTTATCTGCATTGCTTGGACTGTTTGCTTGGTGTATGTTAATTGGAGATTTTTTGTTTCCACATTAACTCTTATCTAAAGCGTCTTAGAAACCTTTAAAAGTTAGCACATATAATCATTATTATAGCGAGGTGGAGCAGTCTGGAGTGCTCGTCGGGCCCATAAGCAAATCCGTAGGATTTCCATTTCTACGCAGAACTGCATAGGAAACCCGGAGGTCGTGTGGTTCAAATCCCACCCTCGCTATTTTTTAAAATGCAAACATTTCTTCCATATCCAAATATTAGAAAATCCTTAAAAGTTTTAGATAACAAAAGACTTGGAAAACAAAGAGTTGAAGCTCATCAGATTTTGAATATACTTTTGAATCGGACAAAAACAAGGGGTTGGAGAAATCATCCTGTGGTAAAAATGTGGAAAAAGAACCCAAATGCATTAAAACTTTACTTTAATGAATCTGCAAAAGAATGGATCAAAAGAGGTTTTAGAAATAACATGGATCTTGAAAAAATAAGAGGAAAGATTGTTTTACCTTTTTGGTTTGGAAATGAAAAATTTCACTCATCACATAGAAGCAATTTACTTAAAAAAAACAATAAACACTATTCCCAATTCAGATGGAAAGAAAAAAATAATATACCTTATTTTTGGCCTTAGCTAATTTCTCCTAATTTCAATTATTTTCTTTATTCTAAATGAAGCTAAACATAAAACAAACATCATAACCCCAAATAAAATAAACAAAAATTTGAATGGAAGGAAAATCAACAAAACTGATGAGAAAATTTTTCCTGTGAAGTTTCCAAAATCCATGGCAGTGTTATAAGGACCATAGAATCTATATTTCTCTTTGCCCTTTAATAAATCTAAAAAATAAGCCTCTGTCGTAGGTTCTAACATGGCAATCCCCATACTTGCTAAAACTAATAAAGAAAGAATTAAATAAATATTTGATATAAAAAAGCAAACTAATGCAATTATAGAAACCAAGAAATAACCCCCAACAAATAATTTCTTAAAACCTTTTTTACCTGCTAATTTAGCAAAAAAATATTCAAATAAAATTAATGGAACTGCTACTGCAAAAAGAAAATAACCAATCCAGATGTGGCTTAATTCTGAACGAATTATCATTAGGGGTATAAACAAATAGATAAAGCTCCACCAGGTGTTTACTCCCCCTCCCAAGATATAAGCCAATCTTCTTTCTTTGTCTTTAAAAAAATCCTTAAAATTTTTAAATGCATTTCGATCTAACCTTTTTTTACCTTTAGGATCTTTTATTCCAGAAAAATTAAAGATAATTAACCCAAATAATAAAAACAAAGCTGATAAAAGAAAAACTTTATTTATCCCAAAAAATGAAAACACAAAACCCGAAATAATAGGACCGACAACCCAGGCAATATTTGCAAGAGTGTATATAATCCCTTGGTTATTTGATACAGATCTATCTTTAGAATTGTCTCTTATGATAATTCCAAAGCTGGTAATTTTAAAAGTATATATCACTGTAACAGATAAGACTAAAACTAAAAACAGATAAAAATTTCTATTAATAGAAAAGAGTATATATGAAAAAAAAAGAAGGAACAGCGAATATGAATATATTTTCACCTTGTTAAATTTTTCAATAATAGGGATGAATAAAAAATAAGATAAAAAAGATACTATTGTCAAAACTGAAGATAAAAATCCAACAAGAGTCATATTATTTAAGAAACTATCAAAATACAATGCCCAGATAGTATCAATAAACGCTGCAGACAAAGAGACTATTAGTGCTACCACAGAAAGTTTAGCTATATTTGTAGGTACATAAATCCCTTTTTGTTTTTTCACCAAAATTCCCATGAATAATGATGTTTTCTGATCTTTAAAAATTAATATGCTCAAACAAAAACTTTAAATTCTTAAAATATCTTATAAATAATATGCTCAGCAATCATAAAAAAAAGGTGATATATATCTCGGTAGGGTTTATCATTCTATTAGTTCTCTACCTATTAAAAAACACGAGTTATTTTTTAAGGATCTCTACTTTTATTTTTTCAATTTTTCTGTTTTATTTTGCTGATGTTTTTTTTAACCTAAGATTCAAAAATCCCCATTATCTGATATTCCTATTTATTTCTACAACAGGAATTTTACTCAGTCCGATATATTTTATCTCTCCTAATTATGACAAGATTTTGCATTTAGTAAGTCCATTTTTGTTAAGCATTTTGATCTTCTTTTTAGTAAACAAAACAAATTTAAAAATATCTACAAAACTTTTAATGACTTTTTCAGTAGTTGTAATGTTAATCTCTTTGTTTGAGATTGTTGAATTTCTTTTAGATAAACTTTTTGATCTAAAACTTCAAGGAGTTTATATAAGAGATATGTCAGGATTGTCTAAGTTAAATATAATAATGGAAAGAAACGACGATACAATGATTGATTTAATTTTAGGAACACTTAGTTCATTAATTTTTATTGGATATCAATCAATTGCATCAAATCTGGGAAAACTAAGAACAAAAAAGACAAAATAAAGAACAATAAAATTTAAATTCTTGTGATATAAATATTGATCATAAAGTTTTATAAAAAATGCGAAAAAAAAGAATATTAAAGATTATCTTCGTGATATTTATATTATTGTTTATTTTATTATTTATTATAAGGTTTTTTTCTTACTCTTATATTGATGATGTTCATCCAGACATCCCTTGTAAAGGATCTTTACTAAATAAAGCAGATTATCTCGCAATTATTCCTTTTTACAATAACAATAGTATTGGTGATAAAAATGAATGGTGTGAAAATATAAACCATTTAAATAAAACTCTAATCCTGCATGGAGTTTATCATACTTACAATGAATTTGACACAACCAGAAGCCAAGAATATCTCAAAGTTGGAGAAATAGCTTTTAGACAATGTTTTGATTTTGATGCAAAAGAATTCAAACCACCCCAACTCAAAATATCAAATAAGAACATTGAAATGTTGAAAGAAGACTATCTAATCCATACTAAGTTTAATCAATTAATTCATAAAGCTTATCATTGCAATGATTCTGGAAAATTTCCAAATTGGTTTATTTCACTTGTTTAATTTAAAGCAAAACCTTAAAAATTCTTAATTTATTCTATATTCATAAGCCCACATCGCATAGTGGTTATTGCACCGGATTGCTACGAAGTAATTCAATTTGTTCGCAAATATCCGGACCCTTCGGGGTACGCAGGTTCAATTCCTGCTGTGGGCGTTTTTTACTTCTCAACTTCACTTGTTTTTTTATATTGAATATATAATCTATCAAGGATACTAATCAGTTCTTGTCTTTGTTCTGATAATCCTAAACCCTTCCAATCCAAAACAAAAAAATCAATTTCTTCTTGAGTTTTTTTAATAACTTCTCTAATCATCTCTTCTGTTATTGGCATTGCATATTGAGGGATTATGTGTGAAATCGCAACATTTGAATTTAACTGAATCTTATTAAAATTAGGACAATAATGAGGCCCTCCTAAACCAATAGATATTTCATTGTAAGGATTTTCCTTGAAATCTTGGATAATATCTCGAATGGTTTTAGCAATAACAAAACCTGCTTTTCTATCTTTCCATTCGTTTTCTGTTGAACCTATTTCTATAAAGATACAAGGCTTTTCAATTAAAGGTCCGTGATGAGTACACTCGAGGGTTATTTTATAATCCTTTAAATTATGAACTTTTGCATTTTGATTTAATTTTTCAAAAATCTGTTTTTGAAATAACGCTGAAGTCAAACAAACTTTTCCTTTTTCTCCACCTAAATCATTTGTTCGAAAATTTCCTGGTGCATGAATTGAGAGTGTTTTTTCTCTTTTTTCTGATTCATGCTTTGATGCAAAAATAACAAAATCATATTGGTTAATTTTTTCATGATTGAGACTTTTATCAGAAATTATTTCTTCTTCGCGTAAATAAAAATCAAAACTCGGTTTTTCTTTCATTGAAGATAAAAGAGGATTTTCTCTAAACTGGCTTAGTTGCGTTGTAATATTAATTCCTGCCAAGTCTTTTTTGCTTGCTATAATTAAATATTTTTTATACATATTAAGTTAATAAAATAAGTATATAAAAAGATTGTTGAAGTTTAATCATTCATACTCAATTATTGCAACTTCTAAATAGAGTTAAATATAAAAAACTATCTTTCTTAAATATTATTATGCAACAATTAATTAAATTATTAATTGGAATATTTATCTTAGCACTAGGAATACCAATTGGTAATTATCTTGCAAAGATTACAAAAGAAGAATTAAAATCAGGACAAAAATGGTTTAAATTAATAATAATTTTTAGTTTGATTGGAGCCCCTATAAGCCTGTTTTTTAGAAATGACCTCTACTTATTTAGCTTTCTTTTTATTACAATTGTTAGTAGTAGAAGTTTAAAAATAAAAAAAATTTAAAAAATATTAAAAGATTACTTCTTTTTCTTTTTGGTAGTCTTCTTCTTCGCCTTTGTCTTCTTCTTCGCCATTCAAATCAACCTCCTTTAATATAAAAATAAATGTAATTAAAGTTTAAATAATTACCTATTCATTCGAAAAGATCATCATTCAAAAGGTTATTAAATGAAATTCATCTTATCAAAAAATGATATATTTAATAGGGCTTGGATTGAACTATGACGGAATCTCAAAGCAAGGGCTTGTTGCAGCCAAAAAATGCAAAAAAGTTTATCTTGAAAATTATACAATAGATTTTCCATATCCAATAGAACAACTTAAAGAAGTAATTGGTAAAAAAATTGTTGTGGTTAATAGGGAATTTGTTGAGAGCTTGGAGATTGTTGATGAAGCAAAAAAGAAAGATGTTGCATTACTTGTTTATGGAAGTCCGCTCACAGCAACAACCCATATTTCATTAATTGAGGAAGCAAAGAATTGTAGAATAAAATATAAAATAATTTACAATGCTTCTGTCTTAGATGCTGTTGCTGAGACTGGTTTGCAGTTGTATAAATTTGGAAAAATTTCTTCAATGCCAAAATGGGATAAAGAAAAGAAATTTACTCCTGAAAGTTTTATGGAAATTGTTAAGGAAAACAACTCTATTAAAGCACATAGCCTTATTTTAGTAGACATTGGATTAAATTTTCACGAAGCTGTTAAACAATTGATAAATGCAAGCAAAAACAAGATTAAATTAAATGAAGTCATAGTCTGCTCAAGATTAGGAGCAAGAAACAGAAGGATATTTTATGATTATATTGAAAATTTAAAAAACAAAAAAATTGAAGCTCCTTATTGTTTTATTATTCCTTCGAAACTTCATTTTGTTGAAAAAGAATTTTTGGAAAGTTTTAAATAATCTTTATTTCTAAGTAAGACATGCAAAAAGCTAAGGATTTAATTAATAAGAAAATTATTCTAGCTAATGCTATAATTTCTATAATTATTATTTGATTGCAATCTTTGTTTATTCAGAGATTGCGTGAAGGACTTATGAGTTTAGATATTAATATAAAAAATGATGAAATGAATGATGCTGGTTTAGTTGAACAAGTAGATGAATTTTTGGAGATTTTAAAGAACTCAAAGAAAAAAGCTCTTGAGTACTATCAAGACTTATCTTTGGATGCCCAAGAGTATATTAAAAAAAATCCTCCTTACAATTGGAGATTAAGAAGTGCTCAATTTTTGGGGTTTTAGTATAATTTAAAAAACAGAAAAACTTAGGAAAAATAAGATGTATGACTTTAAAAAAATAGAAGAAGATGCAAGGAAAGTTTGGAAGAAGCACAAAAGAGAAATTGAAAATGCTGTGCAGGATCAGCCAAAAAAACCTTTATTTTCTTTTTTAGAGGGACCTCCTACTGCAAATGCACCTCCAGCATTGCATCATCTAGAAGTTCGAACATTTAAGGATATTATTTGTAAATTTTGGTTTATGAAAGGTTATTCTGTTCCAAGAAAAGGTGGTTGGGATTGCCATGGCTTGCCTGTTGAAGTTCAGGTTGAAAAGAAATTAAAATTAGCTTCTAAAAAAGACGTTGTAAATTATGGTGTTGAGAAATTTGTTGAATATTGTAAGAAAGATGTTTTTTCAAATATTGAGGAATGGAATTCTTCAACAGAAGAATTAGGATATTGGATTGATTTAAAGAATCCTTATAGTACACTTGAAAAAAATTATATGGAAAGTGTTTGGTGGAGCTTAAAAGAATTGTATAATAAGGAAATGCTTTATGAAGGATATAAGGTTGTGCATTTTTGTCCTAGATGTGGAACACCTTTGTCAAGTCACGAAGTTGCTCAAGGATACAAAGATGTGACAGAAGATTCTGTTTATATTGCATTTAAATTAAAAAATAAAAAAGGCGAATATATTTTAGCTTGGACAACTACTCCTTGGACCCTTCCTGGAAATGTCGCTTTAGCAGTTGGTCATGATATTGATTATGTTAAAGTTAAACTTTCTGATGGAGATTTCGTAATCTTAGCAAAAGAAAGATTAGATATTTTAAGAGGGAATTATGAAATTGTTGGAAATATGAAAGGTAAGGATTTAGTTGGATTAAAATATGAATCCTTATATGATATTAAAGAAGTTCAAAATGAAAATTCTCATAAAGTGATTTTAGCAGACTTTGTAACAACAGCGGATGGAACAGGTGTTGTGCATACTGCAGTAATGTATGGAGAAGATGATTATCGTGTTGGTAAAGCAGTGGGTTTGCCTGAAGTTCACACTGTTGGGCAAGATGGAAAATTCTTAGATATTGTTCCTAAATGGAGAGGAATTTTTGTTAAAAAAGCGGAAAAAGAAATCATTGAAGATTTGAAAAAAAGACATTTATTATTTAATACAAAAAAAATAACTCATTCTTATCCATTTTGCTGGAGATGTGATTCTCCTCTATTATATTATGGAATTAATTCTTGGTTTGTTAAAGCTAGCTCTGTAAGAGATGAAATGGTTAAAATTAATAAAAAAATAAAGTGGGAGCCAAAACATATTCGCGATGGAAGATTTGGTAAATGGCTTGAAGGCGCAAAAGATTGGACATTATCTAGATTTAAATTCTGGGGAACACCTCTTCCAATATGGAAATGCGAATGTGGAAAGGAAAAAATTATTGGAAGTATTAAAGAATTAAAAAAAGAATCTGTTAAAAAAATTTCAGGAGAAGTTGATTTACATAGATCATTTGTTGATAAAATTAAGTTAAAATGTGATTGTGGAAAAAATATGAAAAGAATAGAAGATGTGATTGATTGCTGGTATGATTCTGGTTCTGCTCCATTTGCACAATTCCATTACCCATTTGAAAATAAAAAAGAATTTGAAAAAAGATTTCCTTATGATTTTATTAGTGAAGCAATTGATCAAACCCGTGGATGGTTTTATACCATGCATGTTTTATCTACAATATTATTCGAAAAACCAGCTTATAAAAATGTGATTTGTGCTGGGCATATTGTTGATGAAAAAAATGAAAAGATGAGTAAAAGTAAAGACAATGTAATCAAACCAAGAGAGATAATTGATCAAGCAGGAGTTGATGCTATTAGATTACAGTTTTGTACAACAGATGCAGGAAACTTCAAACCATTTTCATATAATCTAATGAAAGAATCAGTGATTCCTTTTTTGAATGTATTATATAATTGTAATAGATATTATACTCAATTAGAAAATAAAAAAAACTCTAAGAAAATAGAAGACAAGTGGATCTTAAGTAAATTAAATAACTTAATCAAAGATGTGACTACAGATTTAGATGATTATCTTTTAGATAAAGCATTTAGTAAAATTTTAAATTTTGTTGTTAGAGATTTTTCAAGAGAATATATCAAAATGACTCGTGATAGGGAAGATACTAAACAAATTTTAGGAGAAGTTTTAGAGAAAGTTTCTTTGTTACTAGCACCATTTGCCCCCCACATTACTGAAAATATTTATAATCAATTTGATAAAAATTCTGTTCATTTATCTTCTTGGCCAAAAGCAGATAGAACTAAAATAGATATAAAGTTAGAAAAGAAAATGGAAATTATCTTGAAAATAATTGAATTAGGTCTTGCAGAAAGAGATAATAAAAAAATTGGATTGAAATGGCCATTGAGTAAAGTGACTATTTATTTACTTGATATTAAAGATCCTAAAGCGTTTGAAGAAATATTGAAATCACAGCTTAATGTAAAAAATATTAATTTTAAAAAAAGTTCATATAAATCTAAAGAAGAAATATTTATAGATCTTGACACGAATTTAACCCCCGAACTTGAAGCAGAAGGTTATGCTCGAGAAATGTCTAGACAGGTTCAAGCATTTAGAAAAAAATTAGGGTTACAGAAAAAAAACAAAATTGAACTTTCTATCTCTACCGACGATAAATTCAAAGAAATCCTTGAAAAACAAAAAGGGTATATTGGAGAAAAAACAAATTCAATTAAAGTGGATATTGTTACAACTGGGAAGGAAAGATTTAAAAATAAAGCTGACTTTATAATAAAAGATAAAAGAGGTAGTATAGGCATCACTGTTAAATAACTACCCGTTAGTAATCCTTAAAATTTACTCTTGGATTATAACAATCTTTAAAAAGAAAAACGAATAGATAGAATAATGAAAACAAAACTAAGATATAAAATAAGAGGTTTGAATGATAGTTAAAGATGAATTTTTAAGCAGACTAAGAAAAATCTTTGATTTAAACCTTTATGAAGTAAAAGTATGGACAGCTTTACTCTCAAGAGGAACTTCTACTGCAGGAGAATTAAGCAATATATCTGATGTTCCAAGATCAAGGACATATGACATTTTAGAAAGCTTGGAAAAGAAAGGATTTATCGTAATGAAATTAGGCAAGCCAATTAAATTTGTTGCATTAAAACCAGAAGAAGTTGTTGAAAGGGTAAAAAGAAATTTAGTTATCCATACTCAAGAAAGAACAAAAAGATTAGAAGCATTAAAAGGCGACGAAGTCTTAGATGAACTCAGTACCTTATTCACAAAAGGTGTTAAGTTTGTTGAACCTTCTGATTTATCAGGAAGTTTGAAAGGTCGACAAAATTTATATAATCATTTAGATATGATGGTTAGAGACGCTGAAAAAACAATAACAATTGTTACAACAGCAGAAGGTCTTAACAGAAAACTTGAAGCTTTAATGCCTAGCTTGGAAAAATGCAAAAAAAGAGGAATCAAAATAAGAATTGCTGCTCCAATTGATAATAATAATCTGAAGGTTGCTAAAGAATTAAAGAAAGTCGCAGAAGTTAAAAACCTAGAAAAGATGAGAGCAAGATTTGTCATAATTGATTCAAATCAGTTAATGTTCATGCTTCTTGATGATGATAAATTTCATCCAAATTATGATATAGGTATTTGGATTAACACAGAATTCTTTGCTACAACATTAGAACAAATGTTTGAGCTTGCTTGGAAAAATATGAAACCTGTTAAGTGAAAGTGGACAATTTAGAATAACGAAAGAGGCTGAATAATCATTATAGGAATTATTATAATTGGATTAAGATTAGTTCTTTGAGTATTTCCAAAATATAAGGTTTATGCTCGGGAATTGAATGAAAAAGATCAGTTAAGAGAAGCTGGGTGGAATCAATAAATTGCAATTCAAAGAAACTCAGGCGCTGAAAGAATCTGCTAAATTAAATGTCAAAGCAGAGGTTCTTCGAGCAGAAGCAAATGGTATTATTGTAGGAAGCATAACAGAAAAACATACTAGATACAAATTTGTTTGAATGGCTGAAACACAGAAGTAATTTATGTTCTTACTGAAACTAATTTACCAATTTTAGAAGCAAGAGGATCAAATTAGATATCCTAAAATCAACCATCAAAAATTATATATAATCTCTCGCGTTTTAATATTATGAAAAAGGGATATTATATTGAAGATAATACTCTTGTGATAAATCGTGAATTAACTGAATTGGATTTGTTTGTTAAGGATTTTTTAGAGATTTTGAAAAAACATTCTGATTATTTAATTGTTAGTGGGTATGTAAGTATTTCAACTGGAAGAACAAGAGCAACAGAGGACGTGGGTATTCTTGTTCCTATCATGGATGAAGAAAATTTTAGGAATTTGTTTCAAGAACTGCAACAAAATAACTTTTGGTGTTATCAAGGAGATACCTCTGAAAAAGCTTATTCTTATATTAAGGATATTGTAAATATAAGATTTGCACGAGTTAATGAAATGTTTCCAAATATGGAAATGGTTTTTATTAATGAAAATAGAATGGCAAAATATTATGAATTTACTCACCCTCAAAAAATAAAAATTAAGGATTTTGAGTTTAAGATTCCCCCTTTAGAATTTGAAATATTATATAAAGAAATAATCCTAGCAGGAAAAAAAGATTTTGAAGATGCAAAACATCTAAGAATTCTTTTTTCAGATGTTCTTAAAGAAGAAAAATTTAAAGAATGTGGGAGAATCATTAGGGGAGAACTAAATAAATGAAAACCAAGAGGATTCCAATAAAAGATTTAGATTATATAGAATTATACGCTGAAAAATTAAAAAAAGATAGTACTCTATTTTCACAGCAAAAAAGATTAATTGAAAATCAAATGAAAGCCAGTAGATCTTTTTTTGCAAATGTTTTTTCAGGTGATTTTAAAACAAATGCTCGAAGATATCTTAAAGAAAGAGGATTATTATAATCAAGAAATAATCAATCAAAAACTTCTTCTAAAATTATTTTATCTATGAATCTTCCTCTTTTTTTAGCCTTGTTTTTTCTTAATCTATTTAATTCTGCTTTATCAACACCATAAGAATCAGCTATTGCATAAACAACTTCTAGAATATCTGCAAGTTCTTCTTTATTACTCTCTCCCAAAAATTCACTAACTTCTTCTTGAAGTTTCTCTTTTAATTTTATTAAATATTCTTCTTTAGATGCTACGTGACTTTTACAAGTCAATCCTTTTTCACTAAGAATATCTAATATATTATCTCTAACTAATTTATTATACACAGTCATCTTCTACCATACCTCTTGTAACCTAGCTTATCTAATTCATCATTTAATAATTCATCTGTAATTTGTTGAAATTTGTCCTCTCTGCTAACATGAATATAAATTATTTTTTTGAAATTTTCTTGAAGCTTTTGTACTTTTAAAAAAAGTTCAAGTAACCTTTGATTTTTGACCCTATACTTTCCCAAAAGCTGCTTGACTATTAATTCTGAATCCAGGTTGCATACGATATCTTCATTAGTGTGTTTTGAAGCCAACTCCAAAGCCTTAATCAGTGCTTCATATTCTGCTATATTATTTGTAACATAATTTCCAATTTTAGCTGAATATTTTGATAGAATCTTTTCATCCTTTCTCACCAAAACTCCTATTGCACCAACTCCTGGATTACCCCTTGATCCTCCGTCTGAATTTGTATGAATCATAACTTAAAAAATTAAACAGCTTTAATAAAGATTCATTTTCACAATAGAGTTGTAAATTATATATGCAAAACTTTAAACACCTTGAAGTTCTGAAATCTTTCAGGTTTAACCTCAACTTTCCTTATCATAGAATGTTTTGGACCTTTTTTGCAAAGCTCGATCATCTTATTAACTTCATCAACATTTCCTTCTAAAAATACTTCTACTCGTCCATCTTCAAGATTTCTAATAAACCCCTTAACATTATTTCTTTCAGCATGTTCTTTGATAAACATCCTAAAAAATACTCCTTGAACTGTTCCATCAATATAAATTCTAACAGATTTTTTCATAAATATAAGAATTCTTTGGAGTTATTAAAGATTTCTCAAATCTAATTCATTATTAACAATTGCAACAACCTGCGAAGCAAAATACACTTTAGGTCCAACTGAAACAGGAATTGCTGTTTGTTTCAATCTTTTCAATTCTTTTTTAGGCAATCCTTCATGATCTCCTAAAATAAAAACACAATTATCTGAAATATCTATTTTTCTAAGATTATCTCCTTTTTTATCTAAAATAAAAATTTCATTTCTTTCTCTCTCAAGTTCTTCAACAACTTTTAAGAAACTCTTTTTCTCAACAAAACATCCTGGAAAAATCTCTCTTTTCTTTCCATCCTTATGTTTATATAAAATTCTTTGGATTAATTTTCCAACATCTCTTTTGCTTATCGGAGTTCCTTCCTTGACCTGAATTTCAATATGTTTTGGAGGATCTGGCATTCCATAAAAAACAAAATGAAAAACAATATCTTTTCTAAAATCATGGCTCAAAAACAAACCCTGAATTAATGAATGGATTGCAATGTCCATTCTCCCTGCTTTCATCAAATCTCCTTGTGAAAGGGCTTTTCCTGATGTTGCTGCTTTTGCTGAAAAATATATGAAGTGTTTCATAGATGTTTAATTACAATAATGTTTAAATAGATTATTGATAGAAAATAATTATGATTCAAGGGATAGAAACTTATATTTATGAAGTTGAAAAATATGAAAATGGTTCTTTTAAAAAACTAGAACCTATTTCTTTTACTACTAATAATCCCGATAAACTTTATTTTTTGATAAAAGCTCATTCTGGACATAGGAATGTACGTGATGAATGCATGCTCATAGATGGTTTTAACTATGAAGTTAGATCCTTGGGGGATCATTTAGAATATCTTATAAAATATAACTTAAAAGAAAAAATAATATGCGGAGGAATTTCACTTTTTGATTAACCCTTCATCTCTTGCATCACAAATCTTACTTTAGCATAAACATATTCCCCATTTATAATTTCATACATTCCAACAAATCTATTTTCTTGAAATACGCAAACAATTTCTTGTTTTTTGAAATTCTCTTTTTTTATTAAATCTTTTTTAGTGATTGGTTTACCAGTTAGAATAGATCTTAAATTATCTTTTTTAATCTGCAAAACAGGATAAACCTCCTTTATTACTTCCTCAGCAAGGATAATTATTTCTCTGAGGAGTTTATCATTTCCTTTTTTATATTCTTCAACTGCTTTTTCAAAATCATATAAATTCACAGAAAGATATTCTTTATCTCCTTCTGAAAAAATTCCTGCTCTTATCCTCCTTAATTCAAGCATATGTGCACCTATTCCTAATTCTTTTCCTAAATCATCAATTAATTTTCTAATATAAGTTCCTCCCTGAACTTCTGCTTTAAATAAAATATCCTTGTCTTGTTTTTCAAGAATCACAAAATTTTTTATCTCTCTTTCTCTTTCTTGTCTTTTTACTCTTGATTTTATAGGAGGAGTTTGTTTGATTACACCAGTAAATTTTTCTTTAATTACTTTTGTAATTTTTTCTAAAGAAATATCTTCATGAATTCTCATTATCCCAATATATTCTTTATCATGTGAAATAAAATAACCTGTGAGTTTGCAAGCCCTATTTAATGCAATTGGTAAAACACCTGTAACTTTGGGGTCAAGTGTTCCAAAGTGCGAAGTTTTTCTTAAACCCAAAGATTTTCTAACAAAATCAGAAATATTAAAAGATGTTGGTCCTGAAGGTTTGTCAATGTTGATTATTCCAAATTCTAAGAGCTCTTGAATTGATCTTTTTTTTATCATTAAAATAGAACTAAAGAAAGATTTATATAATTTGTTTAATATTAAAAAAATAATTTAAAAAAGATTTATAATCAAGAAATTCTAATTATTTAAATGAAGAGACCTTATTTAAAAAAGTACGGAGTTGTTTCAAAGTTTACAGTCTGGATTGTAGACGGAAAATACATTAGAGGAAATATAGAAAAAGATTTCACAAACTTTGGACAGCATTACAGTTTCAATTTCATTCCTGAAAATGAATTTTGGATAGATCATGAAAATGTTCCGGGAGAAGAGAAATACTTTATTGATGTAATGCTTGTTATGGATAATCTCCTATCAAAAGGAATAAGTCATAAAGAAGCAGTAAAAAGAGCTAATATAATTGAAAGAAGAGAAAGAAGCAAAGATAAGCTGATTAAAGAAATAAAGGGAAAAAAAGAGACTAAGGAAGAAATCTTGAAAAAAATTCATAAGAAATTGTTGAAGAAATATAGCAAGAAAATAAAAGTTTGGATTGTTAATGGAGAACTTGTAAGAGACTTATGTTTTATGGATTTCACAGAAGGAGGGCATGACAAGGTGTATCATTTTATCCCAAAAGATGAAGTTTGGATAGATGATGATGTTCATATCAATGAACTTAAATTTATTCTTCTTCATGAATTGCATGAGAGAAATTTAATGTCTAAAGGAATAGATTATTGCCCTGCGCATAGGTCTTCAAATGAAATAGAATATCTATGCAGACATAACCCCAAATTAATAGATAAAAAACTAAAAGAAGAACTAGATAAAATCATTATTAATTAAATTCCCCTAACAAAAACCTCTTTCTCTTTTTTTCAACAAATCTCTCAATTGCATAACGCAAAGTTGTTCTTGGAATTTTCTTGTAATATTCAATCAAAAATTCTTCTAAAATCTTTTGATCTTTTTTTCCAACTTCTCGAAGCATCCATCCAACTGCTTTGTGAATTAAATCATGTGAGTCTGAAAGAAGAATTTTTGATATTTCTAATGTATCATCAAATTGATTATTCTTGATAAAAGTATAAGTTGAAATAATAGCTATTCTTTTCTCCCAAAGATTAGATGATTTTGCTAAGATGTGAAGAATATCTCTTGGTTTATCCAAAAGGTAATCTCCGACAATATTTGGAGCACTTAAATCAACTAAATCCCAATTGTTAATTCTTTTTGAATTTTTAATGTAAAAATCAAATATTTGTTTTTTGTTTTCTAATTTATTATACTTAGAAACTAAAATCCTAATTCCACATATTCTATGTTCGTGAATTTTTGAATTTAATAGCTCTTGAATTTCTTTTAAATCTAAATCATCATATGCCTTAACGATTTCTTTAATTTGTTGTGAATTCAATCCTAAAAAAATATCACCTTCCCCATACTCTCCTTTACTTGTTTTGAAAAATCTTTGAAGAATGTGAGCTTGTTCTTTATTTGCTAAAGATTTTAGTTCTACTTTTAATTTGGATAACATGATAAATTAAAAAATTAAAAGTATAAAAATCTATTTAGCCAAAGCAACTCTCTTTGGATGAGTTTTCTTTTTTTCTTTTCCACCTGCTTGATGCTTCATTTGTTTTGCTTGAGATTTCTCTAGTTGTTTAAAAGCTTGCTCTCCTGATTTTGCTTTTTCTGATTCTTCTTTTTTTTCGTCTTCAGTCTTTGTTTCAGCAGACTCTTCTGTAACGACTTTTTTCTTTTTCTTTCCAGATTCCTCTGCCTTTTTATCTGTTCTTTCTTCTCTTAATTTCTTGAATTTTAATTTAATAGGGATATCAACAAGTTCTACTTGAACAATATCTCCTTCTTTAATTGCCTTAACTTTAATTTTTGCAGGAGGTTTTTTAATTCCTCTCGCCCAAACAGTCTCATTCAAAATCTTATCAATTTTAATTTTATTCAAATCTCTATCATAAATTTTCATGTGCTTAACTAAAAATTCTTTGATTGTTTTAATTGCCTTATTTGCTTTTTTATATCTTGGCACAACTCGGCATTTTTCTCTAAGAGGAATTGTATATTCTCTTTCTAATTTTTCTTTTATTTCTGTTTTTTTTGTTTTAGTTGCCATTTTATCCGAAATGTGATTTTCTTTGTTTTCTTGGTTTGATGTGAAGTTTTGTTCTTCTCCATGATCGTCTATGGTGAGTCATTGTTGAGGGATGCACTCTTTTACCAAGACCATATTTTCTAAGAACAGCCCAAACTGGCGCCCACTTTGTTTGACGAGCTTTTTTTGCAAGTTTTGTTTTTTTAGTTTGATTTTTTATTGGCATTTAATCTTCCCTCCCATCAAAACTATTTTTATCTATATATTCTTGTCTTTTTCTAAATCTTACTCGATTTCCATAATATGATCCATAAAACATCACAGAATTCTCAAAGGGTTCTGGTTTATCATCTCTTTGATCAGAAATTTCAGATAATCCTTTAACTAAAGAGAATCCTTCCCACTTTTTAGTCATTAATGTTACTAAATCATCTGGTCCTCGTCGTGACATTTTACTCTTGACCTCCAATACTCTCAATGAATTTTCTTCCTTTTTCTGTTAATTGTCTTCCTGGTTTTTTTCTTCTTATCCCTTTGGCTTCTTTTGCAATTTCTGTCAATCCTGCTTTATCAGATTGTTGCAAAATAATTCGAATAATCTTCCCGCTTGCTCTTTGAAATTTCTCTGGCTTCATTCCTCTATTTTTCTTACTTCCATATTTGGTTCTTAATCTATTAACTCCCACGAATTCTTTTTTGTGAATTTGCCTTAGAATACTTGCTGCTCTTTTATACCAAAAATCCGGATCCTCTATTGGTCTTTCTCTAGAAGGACCTGACTTTACAAACCCCGCCCATTCAGGCTGTTCAAATTCAGGGATTTTTTTCAAAGCTTCAGCTAATCTTAAATTAAATTCTTTCGGAGTTAAATTAATATTTACCATCTTAAGACCATTCCTTTCGGAATTAGACTGGTTTAACCATTTAGTCTAGAAATTAAGGATTTTTAGGGTTTATAAAAGTTACTTCTTAACTAAAACAGTTACTTTCTTACCAATATATTCTTTAGGCAAAACAACATGCGCAGCATTACCAAATTTCTTAACATCACAATTCTTAATTGCTTCTGGAATAACTTTTTTCATGCTTTCATAAGCTTTCTTGACATCCTTTTGCAACTGCTCCAAGTTAACTCTTAATTCTTTTGAACTTATATCAATTCTCGTGGTTTTTTTATCTCCCATTATATACTCTTGTATATATCTTTTTTAAATTTTTTGGTTACCTAGAATTATCTCTTATTAATTCGCCATTGCTTAATCATAATTGTGAATCCTATTATTCTTGCAGTGTAGTTTTTTCCTAATTTTTCTAAAATCTCTTCTGAAAATTTTTTGATTTGTTTTTTATCTCTTGTAAGACTTTTTAGAACAGAAATCTTAATATTTTTATGAGTCTTAAAAGCATTAATTAATGTTTGAATAAAATTTTCAGTAATTCCATTTTTTCCTAATTGGACTTGTGCTATAGCTTTCATTTTAAATTCTTAATATCTTCTTTTTTAATTCTAATAACTTTGGGATTTTTAATTATCTTCCATGTTCCCTTTTTTGTAAAAAAAGGTTTTTTAACTTCCTTACCTGTAAATTGATGTATTCTTACGTCTGATTTATTATCTCTCCAATCTTGGCTATATTTTGCACAATATGCTCCGCTTAATGAAAGAGTTTCTCTTGAAGGGTTTGATTCATCAATTACACAAAATGGGCTTCCTGGAGCAACAGTATGTAAAATCACATTTAATTTTCCTTTAAATTTCTTCACAAGTTCATCATTATTTTCAGCATTCTTGCCGAGTAATATCTTTGCTCCTGTTTTAAGTTTTATTTCTCTGAATTTTGCCATAGATAAACAAACTTTAGAGTGTATAAAAACTTTTTTAAATAAGGCAAATATAAGATTAAGATGATTCAAAAAATAAATGACCTTAAAAAAGAATTTGGAGAAGGGAAATACTGGGGATTATGGTCTGGAATAGACCTTCATAGTTGTAACTCAGAATATATTCGTAGTGAGAAAAAAGTGAAGGAATTTGTAAAAGAGCTTTGTGAAAAAATTAAGATGAAACGATTCGGAGAAACAGTTGTGGTTGATTTTGGTGAGGATGAAAGAGTATCTGGATTTTCAATGATTCAACTTATTGAAACATCACTTATTTCAGCCCATTTTGTAAACCAAACAAACCATATTTTTCTAGACATATTTTCTTGCAGTTTTTATAATCCTTATGAAATTGCAAAATTTGCCAAAAATTTTTTTAAAGCTCAAGATTATAAATTAAAATATCACATACGGAAGTGAAATTTATGAAAAATGGAAAAGAAGATTCATCAATCCCCTCCCTTTGGTCAGGAAATATCATGTGTAATGAAAAAAATAAATTCAGAGTTTTTACTAGATTGTGAAAAATTATCTGTTCTTCTAAAATCAATTCTTATCAAAGAAAATTTTGGAATTTTGAATTTTGTATCACATAATTTTGAACCTAAGGGATTTACAATCATTGCCTTACTATCCGAATCTCATTTAGCAATTCACACATATCCTGAATATAACTCTATCTATTTTAATATGTACAGTTGCAGAGGACCTAAAGATGCAAAACCAACTTTTGATTTTTTAAAAAATAAACTCCAACCAAAAGAAATCTTATTTTATGAAGAAAAAGAAATTCCTGTTCAGGACCTGAATGCTCATCCCCATTGATTCAGAGCTTCTTCTAATTCAACATGGGTTCCAGAATAATCTTTTAATGATTTTTTTCTCAACACAGCTTCGACAGCTTGTCTCATTGCTATTGCACCAGATTTTGTTCCAAAAGGATGCCCATGAACCCCTCCTCCTGCCTGAATAACTAAATCTTTTCCTAAATGTTTAATCAAAAATGGAACATGCCCTGGATATAAACCTCCAGAAGATACAGGCATTACTGGTTTTAACTTTAACCAGTTTTGAGCTAATCTTTTTTGAGTTTGTTTTACATTACGCTTTGAGATATCATCTTCAATCTCTTGTATATCTTTTATCTTACCTTCAAGTTTTCCAATTCCTGTTCCAATATGAATTTGATCCACCCCTATTAATCTTGCAAAATCAGCAATAACCATCATGCTCATCCCATGATCAGGATTTCTATCAAAAGCAGCATGCATTGCTCTATGCGCATGAATAATAAGCTTAAAATTTGCCTCTCTTAAAGTTTGTAATGCAGCCCATCCTGCAGTTATAATATCTATCATTACATATCGGCATCCCAAATCCTCTGCCAATTGCGCTCTCTTAATCATTTCTTTTGTTTCAGCAGTTACATTAATCAAATATGCCTTTCTTTCACCTGTTTCTTCTTCAGCTTGATAAGCTTTTTCCAAAGTTCTTGCAATTCTCTCTCGAAATTCATTAAATTTCTGAGAAGCTAAATTCTCGTCATCTTTTACAATATCGCACCCCCCACTCCAAGACTCGTAAGCTGATTGCGCATGATGCTTTGTATTAAGCCCTAATTTAGGTTTTATTATAGTTCCTATCAAAGGTCTTGATTTAATCTTCATTATCTCCCTAATCCCATCAACCCCATATTTAGGTCCTTTAAAACTTTTTAAAATAGCTTTAGGGAAACTCACATCTTCTAACCTAATTGCTTTAACTGCTTTCATTCCAAAAATATTTCCTGCAATAGATGACAAAATATTTGGAACATTATCAGATTCAAATAATTCTTGAGGATAAGCAATCTTCACCCATCCATTTTTCTTAATTGAATAAACTTTTGCTCTTAATCTCTCAACATAATCTCTTGATTTTATCTTTGTCCAAGTTCCAACACTTGATTCAAGTGCAACAGTATTTGCTGCTTTTTCAATAGAAATCCTATTTGGAATTATTTTAAACAAACAAACCAGATCATTCTTAGGTCTGTATTTCAAATCTATAAATTCAAATTTTTGATTCACCATCTTCTTTAAATTCAAAAACAAATCACCTTTTTATATTTTTCACATAGAAGTAAAAATCTTTCTAACCTCACTTCCCTCTTTAGTATCTTCAATTATATAACCTTTTCTCTTAATTTCATCTCGATATTTATCTGCTGTTTTAAAATCATTATTCTTTCTTGCTTTTTCTCTTTTCTTAACTAAATCTTTAATTTCATCGGGGATATCAATTTTTTCTTCTTTATCCAAATCTAATCCAAACACCTTGTCAAATTCAACAGCCAGATGATATTTTTCCTTATCATTTAATCTATCTTCTCTTAAGATTTCCCATAAATAAGACATTGCACGAGGGGTGTTTAAATCATCATTGAGAAATTCCTTAAACTGCTTTGTAGCGAGTTCGATATTTTTCTTATTGACTTTCTCATTTGATTTTTTAAATTCTGAAAGAAGATTTCTCAACCTTTGAAGTGATTTTTTTGATGCATCTAAATTTTTAAAAGTGAAATTTAATTGTTGCCTATAAATTTTTAAAAGATAAAAATATTTCAAATCCATCGGAGAATATCCTTTTTCAATTAAGTCATTTAGATTATAGAAATTGCCAAGGGATTTTGACATTTTTTTGCCATCAACTAAAACCCATCCATTATGAACCCAGTAATTCACAAATTTTTTTCCAGTAGCTGCTTCTGATTGGGCAATCTCATTTTCATGGTGGGGAAAAATCAAATCTTCTCCTCCCGCATGAATATCAAAACTCTCCCCTAAATATTTCATTGACATTGCAGAACATTCAATGTGCCAGCCAGGTCTTCCTTTTCCAATTTCTGTCTCCCAGAAAACATCACCATCTTCTTTTATATAAAATTTCCAAAGCGTAAAATCATGAACATTTTCTTTATCATACTCATCTTTAGAAACTCTCTTACTTGCACCTGCCTTGAGATTCTCTTTATTTATTTTAGAGAGCTTTCCGTAATTTTTGAACTTGCTAATTGAAAAATAAATTCCATCTTCAGTCTTGTAAGCGATTCCTTTTTCCAACAATTTTTTAACAAGAGCCACCATTTCTTTAATATGTTCTGTTGCTTTTGGCATTACTTCTGGCTTCTCAAGATTCATTGATTGAATATCTCCTAAAAAACTTCTTTCATATTTTGAGGTGAATTCATTCAAACTCTTTTTTTCTTTCTGACTATTCTTAATAGTTTTATCATCAACATCTGTCAGATTCATTACTTCTTTTACTTTATATTCACTAAACTTAAGAAATCTCCGAAGTATATCAACGAAAACATAAGCTCTTAAATTTCCTATATGAACAAAATTATAAATTGTAGGACCACAAACATACATTCCAACTTTTCCTTCTTTAATCGGTTTGAAGACTTCTTTTTTTCTTGTTAATGTATTGTATAATTTTAGGGGCATGAATATCCTTAGAAAAAGGAGTTTAAATAAATAATTATTTTGATTCTACTTTTAAATAAACATCTGTTGAAGCACCATAGGTTGAACCGTCTTTTTTCATATCAATGACATAGGTTATCATACAAGGAGGAGTTGATTCAGGAATATTAAACTTTACAAAGATAGGGTCTTCCATAATAGATCCTCCAGGAATAAGAATATTATTTCTTTGTTTATTCAGGGCAATTAGATCTTCTGCTTCAGGAAGCCTCATTCCACAGTCTGTTTCATGAGCAGTTATTTCATATGAAAATCTTCCTTCATCTTCAATATTCCTAATTGAAAGCCCGAATCCCCTGCTGTCTTCACCTTTTTTTATCTTAATCTCCCTTGTTGAAGGATAGATCACAATTTTTTTAGTGCTGTCTTCAGCAAATAATTTTTCAACTTCTGATCTTACTGCCTGGTCTATTCCATCTATTGCATTGACACCACTCTCCCGAATTTTATTAATAAAAAATAAGACTACAACTAAAACAGCCACAAGAAGGACAATTGTCACAATAGTTCCCATAGTCAGTTCCATTGCAGCTTTTTTTGATTTCATTTTATGCTAAAGGAAAATTAAACGAACTTTGTTTTGTTGTTAAATATGCAGTTACAGCAACTTGGATAATAAATAAAACTGCACTTAAAATTATTCCAATTTTATTTAATTTTTTGGCTTTTTTTGATAAATCATCTTTTTGATTTTTGCTTTGAGTGAATCCAACAATTCCGATTACTAATCCTGCCAAGGAATTAAAAAAGGCAAAAACTATGCTTAATATTCCTAAGATATAACTTACTAAACTCAAATCTTTTTTGTCGACCATCTTTTATGTTTAATCTAATAAATCTTTGTTTATAAAAGTTTTGAAATCAAATATGGGGAAGGTGGGAATCGAACCCACTACACCATGATCTTCAGTCATGTGCTCTCCCAATGAGCTACTCCCCCTAATCAATAAAGAAATGTTTATTTTTTAAACCTTTAGAATGAATGTAAGCCAGGAATAGGCCACCTTCTGTAGTTCATCGTAATCGAACTGAACTTGTTAACATTCCACTAAGCAGTCCAAGACTTTGCACCTGTTAGGGCGGCTGTTTCATCAAATCCTTATCTTCAAAGTTCATCGCAAGATTCATGACTCGGATAAGGCTGTGTCATTTCTTTTCCGTTGCCATGCCTCACAGCATCTAAGTTTTCACTTAGTAACTTTTTTGGTGGGCGGACCTTCCTCAGAACTAATATCGTTATTCTCGACATTTGCTTAATTAAAAGCTAAGTTCCGAAAGTTAACTACCTGACTTACAAAAATAAAGAGATAATTAGGTTTTTAAGGTTTGCTCTCGTATTTTTTTTATGAATTACCCTACAAAGACAATGCAAGGATTAAAGCCCTTACGTAGTCTGCCTTGGCACAGCCGAACTAAAGAGGAGATATTTAATGAACTAAAAACTTCTGAAAAAGGTCTATCAAGTTCGGAATCAAAAAGAAGATTAAACCAACATGGCTTAAATGTTATTTCTAAAAAAAAGAAAAAATCCCCGATCTTAATATTTTTAAAACAATTTAATAGTCCTTTAATTTATATTTTATTTTCTGCAATGATCATTTCATTTATATTTGATCATTTGATTGATGCTTATGTTATTCTTACTGTTGTTTTGATTAATGCGAGTATTGGTTTTATTGAAGAAAGAAAAGCAGAAAGAGCAATTGAAGCCTTGGAAAAATTAATTGTTTCTTATGCTAAAGTTTACAGGGAAGGAGAAATTGTTAAAATTCCAGCAGAACTTCTAACTCCAGGAGATATTATTTATTTGCAAGAAGGAGATAAAATACCTGCTGATGCTCGTCTTATTGAAATTAAAAATTTCAGAACTCAAGAATCATCACTAACAGGAGAATCTTTCCCATCTGAAAAGGATTTGGAAATTCTTGGAGAAGGAGTTACATTATCGGATAGAACAAATATGGTTTTCATGAGCACTTTAGTTGTTTCAGGAGAAGCAAAAGCAGTTGTTGTTTCTACTTCAAATAAAACTGCAATAGGACAAGTAGCAGAATCAATTCAAGAAATAGTTCAGCCAAAAATGCATTTTAACAAAAAAGTTGATCAACTTGCTTTCCAGATGGCAATCTTCGCTGTAATCGGCGCATCATTAACATTTATAATTGGTTTCTTCATAAACAAGTTAGGATTCTTTGATATATTTTTATTCACAATTGCTTCTCTTGTTTCCGGAATTCCAGAAGGATTACCTGCGGTTTTAATTATCGTCCTTGCTGTTGGAGCCAGGAGAATGGCAAAAAGAAATGCAATAATCAGGCATTTACCTTCTGTAGAAAATCTTGGAGTTGCTACAGTGATCGCAACAGACAAAACAGGAACTTTAACTCAAAACTCAATGACTATTGAAAAAATTATTACAACAGATAATAATATAGACATAACTGGAAATGGATGGGAACCATTTGGGAGATTTAAATTAAATAATAAACCAATAAATCCATTAAAGATTCCTTTATTAAAAAAGATATTAAATATTTCCACTATTTGCAATAAAGGAAATATCATAATAAAAAATGGGGGTTATGAAATCATAGGCGACCCAACAGAAGTTGCTCTTCTCGTACTTGGAAAAAAAGCAGGACTTGAAAAAAAAGAATTAGATGAAAAAATAATTGATGATCTTATATTCAATTCTGAACTAAAATATCGGGCAAGTTTAGTAGAATTATCAGGGAAAAAAGAGCTATATTCTGTTGGAGCATTTGAAAAAATATTAAAGAAATCTGTCAATTTCATTCAAGGAAATGAAAAGAAAAAACTAGATGAAAAAACTTCAAGAGAATTTTTAATGCAAGCAGAAAAACTTGCAAAAAAAGGTATGAGAGTTTTAGGATTAGCTTATAGAGAATTGCCTAATCACACAAATTCTATATCAAATGATTTAGTAAATAATCTTATTTTTGTTGGAATAGTCGGAATGAAAGATCCTCCAAGAATAGAAATAAAAGATTCTATTAAAAAAGCAAAAAATGCAGGAATCAGAGTTATTATGAAAACAGGAGATCACAAAGAAACAGCTATTGCAATTGCAAAAGAAATTGGTTTAGTTACAGGAAATGCAAAGGCTCTTACTGAAAAAGATCTGAGGAAAATGAATAAAGAAGAATTTAAAAGAGCTGTTAAAGAAGTCAATATTTTTGCAAGAGTTACTCCTAAAATGAAATTAAAAATTATTCAAACTTTGCAAGAACAAGGGGAAATTGTTGCAATGTCTGGTGATGGTGTAAATGATGCTCCTGCATTAAAATCTGCAGATATTGGAATCGCTATGGGAATAATTGGGACAGATGTTGCAAGAGAATCAAGTGAGATTGTTTTAGCAGATGATAATTTTGCTTCTATTGTAAATGCTGTTGAAGAAGGCAGGATTGTTTTCCAAAATATCCGTAAAACAAGTTTTTATCTTGTGACTACAAATGTTGCAGAAGACGCAACTATTATTTCTTCAATTGCAATGGGTTTGCCTTTACCAATACTACCTGTTCAATTGCTTTATTTGAATTTAGTTACAGATACGTTTAATGGTATTGCTTTAGCAATGGAACCTGGACATAATGATGTATTAAATCAACCTCCAAGAAATAAAAAAGAAAGAATATTAAATAAAGAATTAATCCCCTTCTTAATTCTTATGGCAGGATTAATGGTTCTTGGAACTATTCCTCTGTTTAGGTATTTTATTTCAGATATTGATAAAGCGAGAACAGTTGCATTTGTTTCAATTTCAATGTTTCAG
>JBDRCH010000003.1:0-51898 GCA_043821945.1 archaeon | reverse complement strand
TGAAATATCCCAAAATTGGGTTATTCCGGTTTTTACATTGTGTTTAAGTTGATTAAATGAATGTGATAGTGATATTAAAACAAAGGTGCACTCAATCTAATAATTTTCTTCCATCCTTTGTCATTTCTTATTTCTTCAACTCTGATCTTATTTTGGTCCAATAGTTCATTCTTGATCTTATTTCCTTTTCTTGCTGATAATCCTAATTGTTTGTAAATATCAACAGTTCCATAATTCCCGTCAGAGTTTTTTTGCAGAAAAGATAAAAACATTTCCTGCTCTGAATTTATATTACTACTATTGAGAGGTATCTCAACTTTATAAATTTTTTGCTCTCCCTCAAAAACATGATTTTCTCCAAATTTCTCAGCCAAAGCATGATTAATCACAGCACCAATATCTGAAATAGAATATCCTCCTCTTTCTCTTCCACTCTCTAATAAATTCTCTAATTCAGTAATATCTCTACCACTATCTAATTTTACTTTTACAAAATCATACAAAACCTGTTGAACAGAATTTAATTTCTTAAGCTTTTTTGCTTTTACCTTAACTTTTTTCACAGCAACAGGTTTCTCTTCAATAAATTTCTCAACTTTCTTGATAATATTTTTCTCACTAGTTATCTCTTTAACAAACTCAGGATCATCCCCCTTCTGAAGACTCATAGACATAGTCAAATTACTAGTTCTATTCTTAAGATCCTCTTCAGTAATAGACTCTTTTCTTAATTCAAAAGGAGAAACCTCAATTAAAAATGGTGAAGTATATCTCTCAGATAATTTAACAATAGCAGAACCAACAGGAAGCATTGAAAAAAAATTCCTCGACCCTTGAAGCTGCATCAAACTGCTTATCTCCATAATATCTGAATTAAGCTGCTGCTGAAAAGCAACATGACAAGCACTGTTTCCCTTAACAGTATCACTTAATTTAGAAATATGCTGATCCAAGCAAATCAAGCTTATTCCATACTCTCTCATCTCTCTATAAATCATGTCAGTAACAGACTCTGCTACAAAATGAGTCGGCATTTTTAAAAAAATATTATGAGCCTCATCTACCAAAATAGCAAAATCAAATTTCCCTTCTAATTTCTCTTGCCTCGCCTTCTTCAACTTGTAAATATAAGCCAAAACAAACTCGCAAAAAAACTTCTTCTCAATATTACTCAAAGCATTTAATTCAAGAATAACTTTTTTATCCAATAAATCCTCAACACTCAAATTACCCTCCCCTTTATAATTACATATTTCACCAAAATTACCAAAAGTCAAAACACTTGCTATACGCAAAGCACTTTCATACCATCCAGATTCTCTTCCTTTTGATTTATTTGATTTCTCTTCTAAATTATACTTGATATGCTCCCAAGTAGGGTAATTCTCAGACCCCTCATAAACTCCCCATTCCTTAAAAGATTCATCAAGAGTTTCAAGCAAAACCTTATGCACACCAAAAGAAGCTGCAAAACTTTCCACAAGCAAATCACATAATACATTTACCCATTCCTTAGGATCAATTCCTTTAGGAGGTTGATTAATATTCATCTTAAATAAATTGCTAACTGATTTGTTTCCAATAGTAAAACACATAACATCAGGACTAACTTTAATCAAAGGCCTAAAACTTTTCTTCCAGTCAAAAACCAAAAAAGGTTTATTTTTCTCAATAAAATTGCAAAGAATATTAAATGCAAAAGTTGTCTTTCCACTTCCACTCATTCCACTAATACAAACATGCCTCGGCCAATCTTTTTCTCTTAACTTAAATGGAAAAAGTTTTCTATCAGCATAACTAACAACTCCAAGAGGATACTCTCCGTCAATAACTCTCTCCAAAGGAGGCTCTAACAAAACTTTATTATTCAATAATTCAGTCAAGTTCTTGTGATAAAGAGCATTCAGATATTGAATCAAATTTTCCTTCTCATCTCTTCCAGCAAGAGTGTATTTCAAATAAATATCATCTATTCTTTTTCCAAATATTGGTTTTAATTTCACGCATAATTCTTCAACAGTTAATCTTTGTGCTTGCATTTTATTCTAAAATATCATTTAACATTTTGATATGATCTTCTTTTTCAATAAGTTCTTTCTGGTTCTCTCTCAACTCCTTTTTCAACTGAGACACATCTCTCCAACAATTAACTTTTTCATTTAATTGCAGTTCAGAAATTTCAATTTGCTTTTGTCTCAATCCATTTCTTTCTTTGTGGTCTTCTACATCTTCAGCTTTATTTGACAATAAAAAATTAGTTATCTCGTTCTTTATTTTCTCACCTTCATTAAAGATATCCTTGCTCAAATTTTCTCTTTGGCCTATCAATAAATTAAGCTCATCAATCGACTTTTTTAGAGAATCTATCCTCTCTTTTCCAAAATTCACTAAAGACTGATTTGAACACTCTCCAAGATTTTTCAGGTTTTCCAACTTTAAAGCAGGGAATTTCTCAGATAAATTTTCTGTTTTCATGAAATTATAGAGCATTCATTCTTTTTAAACTTTTCTATTTGTCACCCCTAAACAATCATAACACAACATCAAACACCCATGATCCCAAAAACTTTATAACTCTTTTATTCTATATTAAATCATGAAAAAAGAGGAAATAGAAAAAATACAAAAATTAAAAGATAAATTAGATTTTGTTCAAACTATTCATCCTATTTTCAAATCACCAAGGACATTTGGGCAAAAATCCGCAGATTGGATAACAAGGTGGGCAGGAAGTTGGATATTCATCATAGGATTCTTCTTTTTCCTAATTTTATGGATGTATGTCAATGTGACAATGCTTCACAAATATAATCTTGGAGAACCCTGGGATCCTTATCCATTCATACTTCTAAATTTGGTTTTATCCTGCTTAGCTGCAATTCAAGCTCCAATAATCTTAATGAGCCAAAACAGAGAAAATCAAAGAGATAGGCAAAGAGCACAATATGATTATGCAATTAACAAAAAAGCAGAAAGAGAAATAAGAGAAATCAAAAATCTTTTAAGAAGAAAATATAAGAAAAAATAATCATTCTTCTAATCTTTTATTTAATTCTCCAGCAATATTTTCAAGCATTTTTTCCTTAATTTTATTTTTCCATTCTTTATGACCTAAAATCCATCCCAACTTAACCAAAGCAGTTTCACTAAGCATGTCTTCTAAATAAATAATCCCTGTTTCTAAAAGTTCACGGCCATTAGAATAAACTAATGGATCAAGTCTTCCATTTATACATTGGGCTGCAGCGCAGACAATCAATCCTTTTTTCTGAACTTCAATTAATTTTTTTATCCAGCTCAAATTTGCTTTTTTCATTGGAACATGCCCCAAGCCAGCCATTTCTAAAACAATTCCCTTATATTTATTCTTTAAATAAAAATCCAAAATATTCGGATCCTGCCCAGGATAAATTTTCACCAAAGCAACTTTTTCTTCAAATTTTAAATCCAATTTAACTTTTTTACTTTTTCCCCTTAAATTATATTTCGAAATTCTTTCAATTCTATCATTAAAAATTTTAGCAAAGGGTTTTGAATTAACAACCTTGAATGCATCTCGTCTTGAAGTATGGAGCTTTCGCACTTTTGCCCCTGGCATTGCATAACAAAAATCATCGTCACTGTTCGCATGACCAACCAACATTACTTCTGCAATATCAGAAATTGCAGCCAAAGCAGAACATTGTAAATTTAGATTCGCATCAGAAGATGCCCTGTCAATACTTCTTTGAGAATAAGTTAAAATCACTGGTTTATTCAAATTTCTAAGAAAAAAACTCAAAACAGCAGAAGTATAATTCAAAAAATCAGTTCCATGAGTAACAATAATTCCCTTGACATTATTATCATTCAAAAGTTTCTCAGCAATTCTCGCAATCTTTTGCCAATCTTTAAAATTCATATCTTCTGAAGCTTTCATAAAGGGAACTTCAACTTTAATAACATTAACCTTGTCAAACAACTCTGGATAAAACTTAAAGAGGTCTTTTGGATCAGTCAAAGGATCCACTCCTCCTGTTTTAGGATCTAAACAAGAAGCAATCGTCCCACCAGTAATAATCATTGCAATATTAGGTTTATCTTTAACTTTCTTAATTTCCACAACATCTTCAATCTCTCTGGCTTTTTTTATCAATTTAAAATTTAAAATATCTTTCTTATTCAAACCAATATTATATCCAGAATCAAGCTTCAACAAAACAATTCCTTTTTCAGGACTCTCTAACAAAATTCCTTCGTATTCTTCTTTTGAAAAAATAATTTTAATTCGGTCTCCAAAGTTCATATCTTTTTCCATGCAACTTCTAATCCCCAATACTATAAAAACATAATGAAAACAATTTGTTATTAGTTATTACTAAATAATAGTAATAGATAGAAACATTTATAAAAGATAAATTTGTGGAACAATTATGAGAAAAATAAACAGATTTGAAAATCCAATATTAGAATCAATGTACAAAGTTAAACCTAGAAATAATTCTCTTAGAAACCTCATATTAATTGGAATTGGGATATCAAGTATTCCATGTGGTTTCGGCTTGATGATAGGGAATAGTATAGAAAATAAAATAAATAGAGTGCAACAGGTTATTCAATCTTCTACACAAGAAAAGGATAAATCTCCCTATAAAAAAATTAATTTAATTATTCAAGATTCTATACAAAAAAGAGATGCATCTGCTCATAGAACATTCAAGCCGTATTTTGATCAATATTTCAAAGAAAGAAATATTCCAAAATATTCTTGGAATTGGGTTTCTATTCTTGGAAAAAACGCTGTATTCAGCGATTTGATGAGAAAAAACGGGTATGATAATCAAACTCTTTCAGTAGCATTAAAAGAATATTGTAAATCAAAAAATCAATAATCAGTAAAATTTTCATTTCTATATTTTCTAAATCACCCTTCTAAAAAAACAGGCTGGGAGGGATTCGAACCCCCATCAGCAGGGCCGAAACCTGATATCCTATCCATTAGACGACCAGCCTAAAAAGAGTTAGTTTTTTATAGTTTTAAGATTTGCTATTAGAATGCCACTCAAAAAACACCACAAAATAATGATTGGAGGAGTTAGTTCACTCTTAATTATAGTTCTAATAGCAAATACAATTTTTCTTTATTTTTTATACGCACAATTACAAATCAGCAATAATAAATTAGAAAACCAAATAACAGAATTACAAACAGATACTCAAAGCAAGATAAACGAACTAACAACAAACATAATCGACACCCAAAAAAGCGTAAGTGAAAATTTAAGCAGCTTAGATAAATCATTAAATCTGGAAATAGATGAATTAAAAGCAACAGCAGGTGATGACTTCTCAGGAATAGCAAAAGAAGCTGTTAAGTCTGTTGTGACAATAAGAACAAATGTGGGACAAGGAACAGGATTCATAATAACAGAAGAGGGATATATTGTTACAAACGCGCATGTATTATCAGGAGGAATCAAAATTAATGCAATCACCTACGAGCAAGAAACTAAAAATGCTGAATTCATTGGATACGATGGAAATCTGGATATAGCATTATTAAAAATTTCAGGAAACTATCAAGAATTAGAACTTGCTAATTCGGACCAAATTCGAATAGGAGAAAAAGTAATTGCAATAGGAAATCCCTTAGGATTGCAATTCTCAATTTCAGAAGGAATTGTTTCAGCAGTAAACAGACCGGGAATAAACGAAATTAAAGCATATATTCAAACAGACGCTGCACTGAATCCAGGCAATTCAGGGGGACCTTTAATTAACAAACAAGGAAAAGTTATTGGAATAAACAACTTTAAGGTGGGTGGAGGAGAAAGTTTAGGATTTGCCTTAGAATCAAATTACATAAGAGAAGTCATCAATGATATCTCGCAAAAGGTATTGAATCAAACCTTAATTTAAAATTATTTAAACATCTGTTTAACAAATATTTTAAACTCTCTTTTCTTAATTAAACAAAATGCTTAAGCCACTTCTATATTGGGATACGCTCTATCACAAATTCAAAAACAAATCATTATGTCTTGATATTGAAACAGATGGAATTAAAGGACCAATTACTGTAATCGGCTTATATACCCCAAAAGAAGGTATTATTGAATGTTTGCAGTTAGTTTAGAGGAAAAAATTTAAATTTTATAAATCTTTCAAATGCTCTTAAAAATTGCCCTTTACTTATAACATATAATGGAATAAAACACGATATCCCAAAGATAAATTCAGAATTCCAAAATATAATCCCAAAAAACATTCCTGTAATTGATATATACAGATTCTCAAGAAGATTAGGATTTAATACAAATCTAAAAGTGTTAGAAAATACATTTAATATATCGAGATTAAAAGAATCATCAAAAAAAAGAAGAATTGCAACAAAACTTTGGAGAGAGTATTTAGATAAAGATGATTTACAAGCATTAGAAGAATTATTAGAATATAACAAACAAGATACAATAAATCTCTATTTCTTAGCAGAAAAATTAAGTATATTATTAAAAGAAAAAGGGGAATTAATGAATTGTGGAAGACCTATTGAAATTAAAGTTGAGTTTTTAGAAAAGATTTTTGAAAATTATTTTAAGAATAAGAAAACTTAAATAGATACTTTGATTTAACAATACATGTCAAAAAAAGAGCAAGAAGGAATCACTGCAAAAAAAGAGGAAAATTTTTCAGAGTGGTTTACACAACTTGTATTAAAAACAGATTTAGCAGACTACACAAAAGTTTCAGGGTGCATTGTCCTTAAACCCCTTTCTTATTCAATATGGGAAAAACTAGTAAACATCATTGATAAAGATTTCAAAAAAGAAGGTTTGCAAAATGCTTACTTTCCCTTGTTTATTCCAGAAGGAGTTTTAAGTAAAGAACAACAACATTTCAAAGGATTCACGCCAGAAGTCGCATGGGTAACTCATGCAGGAAACTCAAAACTAAATGAAAAATTGGCAATAAGACCCACATCTGAAACAATAATTTATGAGACAATCAAAAAATGGATAAGATCCTACAAAGACCTTCCTCTAAGACTTAATCTATGGAATAATGTAGTTAGATGGGAATTCAAACATCCTGTGCCTTTTTTCAGAACAAGAGAATTTTTATGGAACGAAGGTCACACTATTTTTGCATCACAAAAACAAGCTGAAAATGAAGGAAAAAGAATCTTAAAAATATATGGAAACTTTTTAAAAAATTACATGGCACTTCCATTTTTACTTGGAAGAAAAACAGACAAAGAAAAATTCGCAGGAGCAATATACACAGATTCTCTAGAATTATATCTTCCTAATGGAAAAGCAATACAAGGACCTGATTTTCATCACGACGGACAAAATTTCGCAAGAGCTTATGATTTAAAATTCACAGACAAAAATGAAAAAAAACAATATGTCTGGCAAAACACATTTGCAATAACAACAAGAATGCTCGGAATAATGTTTGCAATCCACTCAGACAACAAGGGGCTAGTGCTCCCCCCAAAATTAGCACCAAATAAGATTATAATTATACCAATAAATTTCCAAGAAAATGAAAAAATTCTGAAAAAAGCAAGAGAAATAAAAAAACAACTATCTTCTCTTAATCCAATTCTTGATGAAAGATCAGAAGTAACTCCAGGATATAAATTCAACGAATGGGAATTAAAAGGAATACCTCTTAGAATAGAAATAGGGCCAAAAGACCTTGATAAAAAACAAGTTATATTTGTCAATAGAACAAATAACAACAAAACTCCAATAAAATTTGCAAACATAAAAAAACAAGCTAAACAAGAATTAGAAAATATTCAAGGAACTCTTTACATTAATGCTGAAAAAAATCTTAATAAAAACTTAGAAAAATCAGAGGACTTGGAGGATGCCATTAAAAAAATAAAAAACAGGAAAATAGTTTTGGTGCCACTTTCAAATTCTCCAGAAGTTGAAGATATTCTAAAAGAAAAAACAAATGGAGCAAAAACTCTTAATCGCCCTCATAAACAACCCCAAATAAAAAACAAAAAATGTATAATCACTAGAAAACAAGCAGATTACTGGGTATACATTGCTCGGTCATATTAACAAATAAGAAAAACCCCTTTCTAAATTAACTCGCTATTCATCATCACTAATTAAAGAATGGAGTTCATCTTCTAATCTAAGAGTAATTTCCATTAAATTACTCAATTCAGCTTCCACATATCTTTTTTCCATTTTGTTTTTTTCCATTTTCAAATTAACATAACTCAGAATTATTTTTAAATCCTAAATAAATTTTAAAGAAATCAAATTTAATTCAGGTAGAAAAATAAGACTGAATTAAATTAAAGTAGGTTTAATTGAACCACAGACTAAACTAAACATATTATTCCAATACACAAAGTTCAGCCTTCTTTTCATAATTTTATGAAGATAGATTCCTTTTTATAACTTTCTATTAAAAGTTGTAACTTTTTATTGACGACAAAATCACTCAATCTCTTCCCTAAATCTCTCCTTAAACCTCTCCCAATCTTGGGAATTCAGTCTCGCACCAACAGCATCATCATGCCCTCCACCTGTTGCCCCATCAAAATTCCCAATCACTCTCAAAATTTTTTCTTTAACATTCTTTCCCCTAATAGAAACATTAATCTTTGCTCCAGAAATATAACCCACAACAATAATTTTATCAGGAAACTTATGTTTTAACCCATTTGCCAAATCCGCACTTATGCTCATATTCCCACCATAATCAAAAAAAAGAATCTTGTCTGAATTTTTTGCAACATCCTCTGCCTTCATCAAAAATTTTTGGTATTTCTTATTTATTTCATTAAATCTCTTATGAAAAACAGAGGTCTTATTATTCTCTTCCAGAACTTCATAAGGAGTTTCAACTTTCATTAAAAATTTCATCATTCCCACAACATTAGTTGTCTTATCTTTTAATCCAGCCCCAAGAATTTGTGCAAGCCTACCAATTTCAGATTCATAATAAATATCCAAAGCATCATTAGAATCAATAGTCAAATCAGGATACTTTTCCTTAAACTCTTCATAAAAATCAGGAATAAATGCATCAGAAATACACCCCACAATAGAAATCCACAAATCTCTTTTAGTCACTTGATAACAAAAAGCAGAAACTGCCTCATTAATATCAGAATCAGGGTTAAAATAATCTACAAAATCAGGAATATAAACCCCCTCAATTTTATGATGATCAATGCAGACAACAGGGATATTATTCTGCGAGACCTCTTCAAAAAATTCCCTTGAAACAATAGATCTATCTAAGATAAAGATATAATCTGCATTTAATTCCCTGACTCTCCTAAAATAATCAACACTTAAATCTGGAAAAGACTTTACAGGGATTCCCTTACCTCTGCTAATATATCTCTGCAATAACAAGAAACTACACAAACCATCTTGATCATTATCAAAAAAAAACAGAGGATTCTGAGCTCTTTCAAGATGCTCTTTTATCTTTTCTATTTGATCATCAGTAAGCATGATAAGAATACTAATGAATAGTTTTTAAAGATTATACTTTCTTTCCACCCATAATTTTTTCTCTTAAACTATCTAAATCGTGTTTAATAGAACCTGCAAAATTCTCATCCTTAAAAATCTTAATCAAATCTTCTTTTTTTACACTAAAGATATTATCTAAACTTTCAAAATTATTAATCAAAATTTCTAAATTTTCTCCATTCAAATTAATCTTTCTTAAAATTCTCAAACCACTAGGAGAGATGGATTTATCATGTATTTCTCCAAAAAGTTCTTTTAAAAGATTCGTTGTGTCAAGCATTACATCAAAATTCATATTACTAAGAATAAGATCTACTTTTGATAACCTTGAATCAAAATAATCTTCAAGAATCATTCTACGTTCTTGATTAAGGTTTCTTGTTAATTCTTTTAATCTCATACTAATAATAAATCCTTCTTTTCCTAACTCAACAAGATATCTCTTAACAGTATCAGAGATTCTATTGATGATCTCAATTCTCTGTAAAATTCCACAAATATCGCTAATAGTAGCAATATTATTTATCTCTAAAACATTCAAATTAATCAATAAATCATCAAGCATTTCTTTTTGTTTTTCTAAAATTTGCAAAGTCTCTGTTGCCCTACGCAAAATTTCAGAACTTCCCTCAAGTTCGTATTTAATATCTTCAAAATAAAGAGTAATCTTATTCTTTCTTTCAGAAACAGCAATAACAATTGTCTTCATTTGCTTTGCAGTTCTCTCAGCAGCCTTATGTCGAGTTCCAGTTTCTTTGGTAGACAAACGAACATCTGGAAAAAGAAGAGTATTTGCATAAAGAATTTTCTTTAAATCAGAAGAAAGAATAATTGCTCCATCCATTTTAGCAAGTTCAACTAATCTCTGAGAGCTAAATTTAGAATTGACTCTAAAACCTCCATCCACGATATTTATTAAATTATCTTTATCAATAACAATAAGTGCGCCCATTCTTGCTCTTAATAAATCATCAAGTGCAGTTCTAATTGAAGTTCCTGGTGAAAATAATTTAAGAATCTCAATCAATTCATTATCTTTATTTTTTCCATCCATAAGAAAATCAAAAGTTTTGAATATATAAATTTTTATGTAAAAATTTATATAACAAACTTAAAATCCAATTTAAATAAAAATTTCACTTAGCAAAAGTCTTAGCAACAATCAAAGGAAACAACAAAATTGCATCACCAAAAACTTTCACGCTTTCTGCATTTGGGCGAACCTTGCCCCAGGAAATAGCTTCTTCAGGAAGAGCACCTGCATCACTGCCGTCATACTCATAAGCATTATTAATATACACTGTGTGATCTGCACCATTTCTAAATAAATTCGCATTGCATATTTGATGTTTAATAACTCCTGCACCAAGTATAATCATTCCAGTCTTCTCCTGCCCCAAAGAAGTATTATTCAACTCCCAGCCATCATCAGAAACATCAACTTTAAAATCAGGGTGCTTTGACTTGAAGAAATAAATCATATCGCCCAAACTTCCGTCATTAATAGCAGGACAAAAAACAGGAATTTTATTTTTCCAGCACCAATAATAAATTGACTCTTTATTATCTATTTTCTCTCCAAGTTTCCAAATCAACTTACTGGGTGTAACAATCTCTCCTGTTTTTTTCTGATTTTGATAAAATTCTTCTAAAACAGGTATAACAAAATCCTCAAAAGCACAATACCTTGAATTTGGAATAAAAATATTTCCAGCACGATTAATTCCTTTTTCTCTTAATTCCTTGCCAGAAGAAGTAAAATCTCCAAGAACAAAATCCCCAATACACTTAATAAAATCTTCTTCAATTCCTCCACCTGTTGTAACAATCACATTAACCTTCTTATGTTCTGCAAGATAACGAAAAATTTCTCTTAATCCAGAAGTGACCATATTGGAAGTATAACCAAGATAAACATAAACATTCTCTTTAATCATCTTATTAATTATTTCAATTGCTTTAGCAAAATGCACTGCCTGCATTCCAGTCGTAGAATAACTATCAAGAAGTTTCGAGTAATTCACTCCTTTATTAAAATCATAGCCTTTAATTCCAACACCTTCTATCTCTACTGATTCCTTGAAAATACTCTCCCTTGCTCTTTGTTCATTATTAGGTAATTTCATTTTATTATATAGAAAAGTTTACACTAGATTAAATAATTGGTATTGCTAAACAATTAAATATCTTATTCATTGAATTTAAAAAATAAGAGGTTTTTTAAAACTTATGTTTAGAATAACACAACGATATTTTTAACAAACTATCCCTCAACAAAAGAGATGAGAGAGAAGCTGCACTTCAAATGAAACAAGACATAACCACAACAATGAAACAAAATAATATCTACCCCCTAGTAAGAATAATATTTTTAAAAAATAATCAACCAAAAACTACACTGAATTTAAAATTAATATATATTCCACCATAAAAATCTTTTTAAAGGAAAAACAGATTGTAATTCTACAATGAATAAATGGGCTGAACTTTTAATGGGATTAATTCTAGTAAATGGAATTATACTACTAACATGGTATTCTGCACGATGGGAAAGCTTCTGGAATCTCAGACATGCAGCATGGGAAGTTTTCAAAGGAGGACTAGTTTGGTTCGTCCTTATGATAGGACTTCTTTTTATAATGTTAGGTATAAGCGACTTAAAAGAATAATTTCAAATAAAAAGAATTCTAAAATTAATAAATAAAAAAAATAAAAAGAAATTTTATTTAAACACTTTGTATAGTGCATAAACTCCACATAGGGCTACAACATAATAAACAATCATTGGTAACCAGTCAACAAATCCCAATAACTTATCTACAGCATTCCATCCCACTTCTGCAAGACCCCAATTAATAGCACCTACAGCAGCTAAAACCAAAGCAGTTTTTTCATACCACATTTTACACCTCCTTTAATATATATCAAATTAAGAAGTATTTAAGATTAACTAAAAAAGAGTTATTAAAATTCCTTCAATAATTGCAGCAATAATTAACAAAGGAATCACAATAAACAAAAAAACCCTTAAAGAATTCCAGAGAAAATTTCTAAAAGATTCTACCCTATCTTTTTGAAAAATAAAAATTCCAAATTTCAATCCAAGACCAACAGAAATAAAAACAGCAGGTAATTCGAAAATTCCGTGGGGCAGAAGTCTCCATAAAACAAAAATTCCTCCCTCATTAATTGCCATCAGAGAAACAAAACCCAAAAGATATCCATTCAAAATAATTGTAATAAGAGGAAAGATTCCTAAAAAAACTCCGAGCATCATTCCAAGAAAACTACTCTGCAGATTATTAAAAAAAATAAATCTAATTAATTGAAATGAATTCATATTTTCTGTTTTTTCAAGAATCTCTTTTAAAAGTTCAATAATTTGTCCTTTAATTGAATCTGAAACAGGAATAAAAAAACCAATTAAAGCAAAAAAGAAAAAAACTCCAATAGAAACATAAATAAATTTCTTAGACTTTTTTAGATAATCCAAACTATCAACATACTCATTCTTTAAACTAAAACCTCTTTTTCTTTTTTTCATTTTCAACTAAAAACCTTATTCAGATGCATTGTCTTATTTGGAAATTTTTTCCTTAAGTAGAATCCATAAATTAAACCAACAATCAATCCTCCCAAATGAGCAGTGTTTCCAATACCAATATTTCCTGCTATAGAAATCAGCCATAAAACAATCAAAATTCCAGGTCCAGCATATTTCATTTTTATTGGAATTGGAATGAACATAACATAAACAGGTAAATTTGGCGTCAAAATAACCAACAATCCCACTAACCCAAACAAAGCACCTGAAGCCCCAACAGCATATGTATTAAAATCAGAAGCCCAAATTAAACTAGATAAAACAAAAAATAAACCAGCAAACAAACCTGAGACTAAATAAAACCAAGAGTATCTTTTTGAACCCAAAATTTTTTCAGTTAAAGAACCAATAAAAAACAACGAAAACATATTTGCAAAAATATGAAAAAATCCTCCATGCATAAACATGCTTGTTAAAAAAGTCCAAAGATATTTTCCTTCAACAATATTTGAAGGTTTCAATGCAATAGAATCCAAATATCCTGAATTAAAATTTAATGCAACACTAAAAAGAACAAAAAGGAGAATATTAATCAAAACTATTTTAAAAGTCATACTAAAATTATTAAAAATATTTTTCTTTTTAGTGTTCATTTGATAAACTCTCATCATATTATTTTTTCTTAGGAATCTTTTTCTTTGGTTTTTTTAAAGGAATTTTCTTAATTTTTTTCTTAGTTACTTTCTTAGAAACTTTCTTTTTTATTTTTTTCTTAATTGGTTTTTTAGGAGATTTTTTCTTAGTCATCTTTCTCTTAGCTTCCCTTTTCATCTTTTTTTCTTTTTCTTCTTTTTTAATAATTCTAATTTTTTTAGCATTTAATAACTTCATTTCTTTTTGTATTTCTTCTTCAACTAACTTTAATTTATTATTTAATTTATCCAAATCTCTATTGCACTCTTTTAATAAACTAGAATTATCTTTTAAAACGAAAATATCTCCGCACTCATCACAAGTAAAATTATGAAACAAAGCATTTTCCTCATTAAACTCTATTTTACACCTTTCACAAAGATAAAAATTCTTGTTTTGTCTGCTTTTTACCTGATATTTAATTCTCTCTATCTCTTTTCTGAAAACATCTTTTAAAAATTCCAGCGATTTTAATATTTCAATTTTCCAAGAATAAGTGTACCACCCCTTTTTTTTATCCTTCTTTCTTGTGAATAAAACAAGACCATTATCTGCAAGTCGATAAAGAATATTCCTAACTTGATTGACAGTAATATCCATTTTTTTTGCTATTAAAAATTCACTAAGATACTTCTTAGTATCAAGAAATTCAAATATCTCTCCTGATTGTTTTCCCACCACAATGATTACTGATTCTTTAAGAAGTTTTTTTAGCATTTTAAGTTAATTTATTATTCAATTTATAATCAAGCAAATAAATACCTTTCGGTTTGGAGTCATAAATTTTTCAGATAAATTTATGACTCCAAAAATATTTATCGAAGGATTTTTAAACCTATGTTATGTTTTATATATAATAAAAAAGATATGAAATAAAATATAAAATGGGGTGGATCAATAAAACAGAATTAAAAAGAAAAGAACTTCCTTCTTCATTGCCAGACCTTCCAGAACTTCCCGAATTCCCTTCTTTAGAAAAATATGAAGAACAAATACCCCAATTACCAAGTTTTCCAAATAATTCTTTTGGAGATAAATTTTCTCAAAACACAATAAAAGATGCTGTGACTGGGAGAAAAGAAGGTGACGAGGTTTTTGATGCAGATGAATTTGCTGAGGAAGATGCGCAAATGATGCAAAGACCTCTGATAAGATCAACAAAAGAAGAACCTTCTGAAAATTCAAGTCGTTTTAAAAGAATAACAAAAGAATCAGAACCCCTTTTTATAAGAATAGATAAATTTGAAGAAAGTATGGATATCTTTGAAAAAACAAAAGAAAAAATATCTACCATAGAACATTTATTAAGAGACATTCAAAACATAAGACAACAAGAAGAAAAAGAATTAAATTCTTGGGCACAAGAAATACAAATAGTAAAACAACAAATTGAAAAAGTAGATAAAGAACTTTTTTCTAAATTATAATGAACAATAAAAATTTAATACATCTCAAATTGGAACATGAAGAAGCTATTAAAGCAGAAACAATTATTCTTTCTTTAGAAAGAGATTCCCTAAGAACTGCACAGATAATGAAAAATTATAAGATCCTTAGATTAAATGAATTAGACACCAAAATAAAATTAAGCACAAAGCTGAGATCATTAATAATAGATATAAGAAAATTAAAAAAAACTCTTCCAAAAATAAATCTCCAAAAAATTTCTGAAGAAGAAGAGAAAGAAAAAAAGAAAGAGAAAAAAGAAACAAAGAAGATTAAAGAAAAAGCAAAGAAATATGATGAAGATATTGAAACTCAATTGCAGGAAATTCAAAACAAACTAGCCGAATTAAAAGAAAAGAATTATTGAGCTTCTAACAAATAATTTTTAAAACCTATTATCCTAAAATTTCTATGATAACTCGAAAACAATTAATCAAAAAATATCTTGATTTTTTTAAATCAAAAGGTCATAAAGAAATCCAAAATGCAAGTTTGATTCCTGAAAATGATCCAACAACTTTATTTATTTCAGCAGGAATGCATCCTCTTGTCCCATATCTCTTAGGACAGAAACATCCTTTAGGAAGGAAAGTAATGAATATTCAAAGATGTATAAGAACAGGAGACATTGAAGAAGTCGGCAATACTGTTCATCATACTTTTTTTGAAATGATTGGAAATTGGAGTTTTGGAGATTATTGGAAACCTGAAGCACTTAAGTGGTCTTTTGAATTTGCAACAGAAATATTAAAGTTAAAGAAAAAAAGATTAGCAATCAGTTGTTTTAAAGGAGATAAAGACGCTCCTAAAGACAATGAATCTTCAGAAATTTGGAAATTATTAGGAATACCAAAAGAAAGAATTGTATTTTTACCTAAATCAGAAAATTGGTGGGGCCCTGCAGGAAAAACAGGACCCTGTGGACCAGACACAGAAACATTTTATTGGAAAGATAATTCAAAACCAGCTCCAAAAAAATTTAATCCTGAAGATGAAAATTGGGTAGAAATATGGAATGATGTTTTGATGCAATATATAAAAGATGATAAAGGAAATTATAATTCTGCAAATCAAAAAAATGTTGACAACGGGAGAGGATTAGAAAGAATTTTAGCAGTAATAAATAACTTAGAAGATAACTACTTAACAGAAATCTGGCAACCAATAATAAAACAAATTGAAAGATTATCAAAAAAATCCTATAAAGGAAAAGAAAAACCCATGAGAATAATCGCAGACCACCTCAAAGCTTCTTGTTTTATAATTGCCGACGGGATAACCCCTTCAAACACAGAACAAGGATATATATTACGAAGATTAATTCGAAGAGCAATCAGATATGGAAAGAATTTAGGAATTGAAAATTTTACTCCAAAAGTTGCAGAACCAGTTTTTGAAATTTATACTGATTATGAACATTTGCAAAAAAACAAAAAAAAAGATTTTGGAAGAATTAAAAAAAGAAGAAGAAAAATTCAATTTAACTCTAGAAAGAGGATTAAAAATATTTGAAAAAATAACAAAAAGTAAAAAACAAATTTCCTGTAAAGATGCCTTTCTACTTTACCAAAGTTATGGCTTCCCAATTGAAATGACAAAAGAATTAGCAAAAGAAAAAGAAATCAAAGTAGATGAAGAAGGTTTTTGTAAAGAATTTGAGAAACACCAAGAATTGTCAAGAATAGCAACAAAAGGAAAATTCAAATCAGGTCTAGCAGATAACTCAGAAAAAACAACCAAGCTTCACACTGCAGCTCATCTTCTACTTCAAGCATTAAAAATTGTTTTAAAAGATAACAATATAATTCAAAAAGGAAGCAATATAACCCCCGAAAGATTAAGATTGGATTTTTTATTTGATAGAAAATTAACTCCAGAAGAAATAAAAAAAGTTGAGAATTTAGTCAATGCACAAATTCAAAACTCATGTGAGATAATTAGAGAAGAAATGCCTTTGAAAGTAGCAAAAAAACAAGGAGCATGTGGAATATTTGATAAAAAATATGGTGATAAAGTTTCAGTTTATTCAATTGGAGAATTTAGTAAAGAGATCTGCGCAGGACCTCATGCAAAAAATACTTGTGAGCTCGGGCATTTTAAAATTAAAAAAGAAGAATCCTCTTCATCAGGAGTGAGGAGAATTAAGGCGGTACTTGAGTGAACAAATGTTAAACAAGGAAGCATTAACTTAAAAGATTAAGGAATGCATACAAGAAGGAGATTTAAAAAAAGAGACTATTGCGATACTAGAAGTGATTTAGGTTTAATGATCCACAAACAATACGGGCTTAGAGAGTATAATAAGATACCAGAAATATTCCTTAAGGAATGGCAAGAACGCTTTCTTGAAAAAAAACTTTTTATCAAAAATTTAAAAATATGGTAAATTATCTTTTTTAATCAAACAATCTTTAAACTTCTCTTTTGTTTTCTTATCAAAATTCATTAGAAAAATTATTTTGTTTAGGTTTATGAACACTCTTCAGGACAGAGACATTTATTGATAGGTTTTCCACATACAACATCATTACAATCTATACAAGTAAATATATTTTTAATAGGTGAAACCTCGCAACTAATCATACTCCTATCATAAGCTGGCTTTTTTTCTAAACCCTCACAACAATCTAACCCCTGAACATAGTATGAACCTCCTCGATGACCGTTCATTATACAATCGTCTCTATAATCGTTCTCACAATCTTCAGGACAACTATTATAATCTTCCAAACTAGTTGAGTCACATATGCTATCGCCACACCATCCACAATCTTCAGGACATTGACAAGGACTTTCTCCATATCCACATATACCATTACCACAATCAATACACAAAATAACATCAGTACTACTTAAAGTGCAAACTAGCTTGCCATCATTTCCAATTGACATTCTATTATCAAGGTATCTTTTATCTAAGTCTCCACAACAGGGTGCATCTCTTGTTCCATTGAAGGTTCTATAAGTCATAGCTTCTTCCAGACAATTACCACTTGATCCTTGATACGATTCTTGACTGCCACTACCCATGTCTTGCTCAAGCTGTTCAATATTATTTTCAAAACTAGATACTGCTTCAGGACATAACTTCTTCACCTTCTCTAACACAGATTTTTGAAATTCAATATCATATGTATAATCTTCAATTAATTCATAGGCTTCATCTTGAGTATAATCATACTTATCTATTAAATCAAGAATCTCCTCATCAAATTCTTCTTCATTTGCTTCTTCATTTTCTGAAAATTTATAAGATGCACAATATACTTCAGCACTAAACTCACAGAACTTATCTTCCAAAAATAAGGACTTAGAAAATCCATCAAAATCATCGGTATCACTACTTCTTACATCAGAACCTATTTTTAAAAAAACAAGGGAACCAATAATAATTAACACAACAACTCCAATTCCAAAAATAACACTCTTTTTCATAATAGAAATATACAAATTTCTTTTAAATATTTAACTAAAAATTTTTATGATAACTCCCTAATTCCTAACAATCTCATGAACAATAAATCTTAAAAACATCCCTCTCTTTTTTATTCTAATTGAATAATTCTCCTTTTAATATTAGGAGATGTGGCGAAAAAATGGAAGAAAACAAAGCATGTATATTCCCAAAATGTCAAAAATGCGAAAAAGGTTATCTAGTTCCTTTTTCATACAAAGAAGATGTTTTTGAAAAATGGAAATGCACAGAATGCGGATTTACTGTTAAGAAACATGACAATTAAAAGATAATTTATCTCAATTTCAATCAATGAAGTAAGGAAGCAATATTTTTTTGTTATATTTAAGAAATACTTTTCAGAATCAAATATTATAACTCTCATCCAAAGCATATTTTTCTTGAAGTTTTCTTAATTTATATTTGTCAAAATAATTAATAACCCCTTTATCTCGTATCCTAATCAAATATTCAGCATCTTTATATTCATATAAATCATATCCTAAAGAATCTCCCTCTGAGATAAAAATAATTTCAGGTTCTGAATAAAGTCTAATCTCTTCGGCATATTCAAGTTCATCATCACTAATTATAGAAATCCCAGAAGTTTCAATAAAACAATATTCAGTATTCAAAACACTATTTTCCAATGGACACCTTACACCAACAGCTTCATGATTTTCTTCATTATAATAAAAAATAACAACCTCATAACCAAGTTCTCTCAGCAAAAAAGCCAGCAGTTCTGATTTTTCTCCACAAACCCCTTGCATTTCATACAAAACTTCATAAGGATATCTTGAATAATTTACTCCAAGATTACTTCCAAAACCAACAATCTTATCAGAACCTCCAAATGGAATATTCTGTACAATACTTACAGCAATCCTCACTTGATCTTCTTTATCATTTGCAATATTCTGTATTTGAACCACCAAGGGCAAAAGCGCCCCTCTCTGGTTTTCCTCATTTATATTCCTAATTTTAAAATCACTTCTCAGAGGAATCTCAGATCCTTCATAATTAATTGATCTTGGAAGTTCAGAAATATAATCAGCAAGCCCCTCATAAACAACAAAATTAATTGAATTCTCCTCCCCCCTCAAAAAATATCTCAGATTCAAATTCTTAGGAAAAATATAATACTCTGAAACACATAAATCATCTTTTATATCCAAAATATTTGAACAACCACAAACACTTGCTCTTTCAACCAAAAATCCATTATCACAAAAATAAGGCTTATTCAATGAGCAATTTCCATAAGAAGTTCCATCACCACAAAAAGAAGTATTTTCTTTATCCTCTTGCACAAAGATTATCCCAAATAGAAAAATCATTAAACCAACAAAAATAATTAATCCAACTGATACAACCTTCAGATTAAAATCACTCTCTTCATCACTCATTTAATAAAATAGAATATTAATTATAAAAAACTATCTAAAGTTTAGCTAAAATAATGCTGTCCACCATCAGGAGTATAAAACATTCCAAGCTCACAATCTTTCCTATTATACAAACAACTTTGAGCTCTTTCAGAATAACAAAATTTTTTCCTCAAATTTGGATTTGTATAATCTCTTTTGAAACATCTTTTTTTATCACAACCTTTTTCTTGGGTTTCAGAAACAGTTTTATTCAATGAACCACTCATAGTTATATTAATTATATTTAATTTTTAAAGATTTATGTTCTATAATCCATATCTTTTTTCTCTCATCACATTCAGGATATTTTTCTCCAAGACAATACTTCCATTGAAAATTAGAAGATTTTTCACCATAAATACTACATTTATTCAAAAGATCACATCCCCCTTTATTTTCATTTTTTTCATTAGAAAAACTATCGCAAAGACCCTTAACAAATTTTTTTAATCCCATTTGAATTAAATATAATTAAAATTCCTTATTCTTAAAGATTTATGTTCTACTCTAAATATATCCCTGGTCTTCCTGGCTTAACCTTCTTACTCTTATTTTCAGGATCATATTTCTCTTTGTCATTAACTGCAAATAAATTAATTCCTTCTATACTTTTATAAATCTCTATTTCATTCGGCAGAACATAAACATAAACTTTTGCTTTTTCTTTTCCAGTGATTCTCTTAATCTGATTAATATCACCAACTAATTTCTCAACAGCTTGCTCTTGTTCTTCAAATTTCTTATTAATTTTTTCTTCATCAACCTCAGGCCATTTTGCTAAACTAATAAACCCATCCCCTCCAATTCTCGCCCACAATTCTTCGGCAACATGAGGACAAAAAGGAGACAACAACTTCAAACTTTTTTCTAAAACCTTTTTACTCTCTTCATTACTTAGAGAATTAAATAAATCACGAATTTTAATCACTGCAAGATTATACTTGAAATTTTCAATCTGATGCGTTATCTCTTTAATTGAATTATTCAACTTACTTTCTATTTTTGCAGAAGATTTTCCTATTTTAATATTCTCAAATTTATCAAAGACTTTATTCAAAAATTTTAAACTCCCAATAAGAACTTTCTCGTCCCAATGAGTATCTGAATCAGGAGAAGCAAAACTCACAAGTGCAAGTCTCAATGGATCTGCACCATATTCATTAACAACATTAATAGGATTAATAACATTCCCAAGAGATTTAGACATTTTTCTTCCATCACTTGCATGAAGCATCCCTTGATTAAATAATCGCTTGAATGGTTCATCAAAATTAATATACCCCATATCTCTCAAAGCTTTTGTCCAAAATCTTGCATAAATTAGATGCATTGTTGCATGTTCTGCACCACCAATATAAACATTAACAGGCAACCAATAATTTTCAACTTTACTATCAAAAGGTTTTTTTTCATTTTTATTGTCAGGATATCTCATGTAATACCAAGAAGAATCAACAAAAGTATCCATTGTATCAGTTTCTCTTCTGGCTTTTGAATTACACTTAGGACATTTGGCACTTATCCAATTTTTTGCACTCTCAAGAGGATTACCTTTCCCAAATTTGACATTCATAGGTAATTCAACAGGAAAATCTTTTTCAGGAACAGGAACAACTCCACATTTATCACAATAGATAATAGGAATCGGAGTTCCCCAATACCTCTGACGAGAAATCAACCAATCACGCAACTTATACTGCACTGTCTTTTTACCTAATTTCTTTTTCTCTAAAAATTTTGTAATTTCATCCATTGCATTTTTATTATTCAATGAATCAAACTCTCCAGAATTAATTAGATTGCCTTCTCCAACATAAGGTCTTGACATTTTTTCTGCATTCAATTCAGAAGTCTCAGGATTAATCACAACTTTAATAGGAATATTATATTTCTTAGCAAAATCAAAATCTCTCTGATCATGAGCAGGAACAGCCATTACCATTCCAGAACCATAATCTGCAATAACAAAATTTCCAGCCCAAATAGGAATCTTATCTTTAGTTACAGGATTAATTGCATATGAGCCTGTAAAAACTCCTTCTTTATCCATCTCTTCTAACTCTTTCTCTGAAACAGATTTTAACTTTTTCAAAAATTTCTCAACTTCTTTTTTCTGCTCTTTTGTGACTAAACTCATTAAATCAGAATGTTGAGCAGCAATAACCATAAAAGTCACACCATAAATTGTATCAGGACGAGTTGTAAACACAGGCCAATTCTCTCCTTCAACCCCAAACAAAATCTCAGTCCCATGACTCTTACCAATCCAATTTCTCTGCATTGACTTAATTCTTTCAGGCCATTCCAAATCATCAATACATTTCAACAATTCATCAGCATATTCTGTTGTTTTAAAAAACCATTGCTCTAAATGTTTTATTTCAACATCAACATCTCCATGATACTCACACTTCCCTTGATGGACCTGTTCATTTGCAAGAACAGTATTACACTTAGGACACCAATTCACAGGAGCTTTTTTTCTATATGCAAGTCCTTTTTCTAAAAATTTCAAAAAGAACATTTGATTCCATTTATAATAACCAACTTCACAAGAACTCAACATCTTAGACCAATCATAACTAAGCCCCAAAATTTTCTGTTGTTTAACAAAATTAGCAATACTTTTCAGAGTATATTTTTTAGGATGAATTCCAACTTTTATAGCCGCGTTTTCAGCAGGCAGACCAAAGCTATCATACCCCATGGGATAAAGAATATTAAATCCATTCATCCTCTTAAAACGCGCAAAAATATCTCCAACAGTATAATTCAAACCATGACCAATATGTAAACCCTCTCCAGAAGGATAAGGATACATTTCAAGACAATAAAACTTTTTTCTCTTCTTATCTACCTCTACTTCAAAAACCTTCTCCTGCTCCCACTTTTTCTGCCATTTCTTTTCTATTTTTTTAAAGTTGATTTGTTTCATTCTAAAATTAATTAAACAATACTTTTAAATTATTCTTATATATCAATAACCTCTAATTTTTTAATTTTATTATAAAGAGGTCTTGGCATTATTTCCCTAATAAGATTCTTTCTTGCTAAAGGAGTTATACCTTCAAAAGAACTTCTATCTATAAAAGGCTTCAAATCATTAAAACTTTTACATGCTCCATCAGGAACATACACCCCATTTTTGTATGCTAAAGAAATATAAGGTTTTGTAGGTATTTCAAGATAATTTCTAGCAGACGCTATGATCTTACCATTTCTATTATTTCGCTTTTTGCATTTTGACATCTTCAAAATATCTCCTCAAAAACTACTTACTCATTTTTCAAATTATCCAATAATGATTTAATTCTTTTACCAAAAGGACCTTCTACACTCATTCCATTATGAATAATTATTTCATTATATTCAAAAGGAAGATAACACATAATCCTTGCAGTGTAATTATCATCTAATTCAAATCCATCATTATTCTCGGTAGGATAAATAGGCTGACTTCCAAAAATAGTAATATCACTCTCCCCTTCTTTACACTTTAAAGATAAATCACTTTGATATGATCCATTATTTTTAAAAGGAAACTTACGAGCATAATCGACAATCATCGCAACTACAAAAAACCCCCTTTAAGAATTCTATTAGAATAAATAATATATGTCATTTAATTAAAGAAGAATTTAATTAATGACTCTAAATGAGAGTCAAGACTAACAATAAAATAAAGACAAACAAACTTTGTGTTAGTTTCATGAATTCTTTTACAAAGATAAAGTTTTTAAATTTTCCTACTTAAAAATTTCATTCAACAATTCAGGAAATTCCTTTGTTCCCATGTGATTCTCAATAAAATGCCCTTTATTTTTCAATTCAATTGGAACTATTTCAAACATATGCGAATATAATTTAACAGCTTCCTTGATTCCTTTTCTTTCAGTATCTGAAAAAAAAATAACAATTTCCCCAACTCTATTCTTAATTGAATCATCAACATTAAAATCATAAAAAATCTCCAAACGACCATTAAAATCATCTATTACTTTTGCAGGTGCAACTAAAATCAATTTTTTAATTCTCTGTTTTGTTTCCCCAAGCCAACGAACTAAAAAAGCACCTCCCGCACTATGCCCGATTAAGATGCTATTTTCACCAATATCTAATTTTTCAAACTCTTCCTTCCATTCATCATAATTAGGATTCCAACTTCTAGGCATTAAAGGAGTATCACAATCAATTTCTCTTTTTTCTAATTCTTTTTTAATCCAAGGAATCCAATCTAGTTCATTTTGGTTAAATCCTTTTACAATATTAAGTCCATGAACAATTATACAATTCATTAAATAACTCCCCTCACAATATTTAAATAATCTTCTTTGCTACTCAATATATGGAAAAAATTCAAGCATATCTTACAGGAGAAATAATTTCTAGCAACACTTCTGAAGCTCATGCTCTTTATAAGAAAAGCTGTTTTGGAAAACCAGTTGGAGAAAAAATTCAATATTCCCTTCCAGAAACACTTTTCCTGATTGAGAAAAATAAAATGGAATTAAATTCAAAATCAAAAAAACTCTCAAAAACAGATTTAATCAAAAAACTCAATAGAATTGATAAAAAAATTCAAATCAAATACGTAGTATTTAAGAATTTAAGAGAAAGAGGATATATTGTAAAAACAGCTCTTAAATTCGGGGCTGAATTCAGAGTTTATGACAAAGGCTCAAGACCTGGAAAAAAACACGCAAAATGGATTGTATTCACAGATCATGAATCAAAAAAACTAACATGGCATGAATTCTCAGCAAAAAATAGAGTAGCTCATTCAACAAAAAAGAACCTTCTTTTAGCAATTGTTGACGAAGAAGGAGATATAACTTATTATGAAGTTAAATGGATTAGACCTTAACAAAACCCATAATATTTATAACTATCTTATTTCTTTTCCAACTATGCCTACTCAAGACACTCTACAAACAAAGGAAAGAATACTCTCAATCTTAAGAAGGAGGGGTCCGAGTCTTCCAGTTCATATTGCAGGAGAAACAGGATTAAGTATTCTCTTTGCATCTGCGTTCTTATCTGAATTAATCTCTGAAAGAAAAGTAACAACAAGTAGCATGAAAGTTGGATCTTCACCAATTTATTTTATACCCGAACAAAAATACCAACTAGAAAAATTTGCACACCATCTAAAGAGCAAAGAAAAAGATGCATTTATCTTGCTAAAAGACAAAAAATTTCTAAAAGATAATGAACAAGATCCTGCAATAAGAGTTGCATTAAGAGCAATAAAAGATTTTGCAATTTCTTTTGAAAGAGACAATAGACTTATTTGGAGATATTTTAAAATTCAAGAATCAGAATTTCAAGAAAAAGAAATTCCAAAAAAAGAGGAACAAATTAAAGAAGAAACAACATCCCAAATAGAACATATTCCAAATACCATAATTGAAAAATTGGCAGACAATCCACAAGAGATTTTAGAACCAGACACAAAACAACCAGTTACGCCAGGAAACACTAAAAAAGAAAAGCCAAAAGAATTAAAAATATTTGAAAAGCCAAAAAAAACAAAAAGAATTAAGAAAAAAACAGCTCCTCAAAAGAAAAATGACAAATTTTTTAATAAAGTAAAAGAATTCCTTTTAAAAAAACAAATAGAAATAATTGATATTGAAAATTTCAATAAAGATGATCTAGTTTTAAAAGTCAAAGTTCAAGAAAAAGAAGAGCTACTAATAGCATACAACAAAAAAAGAGTGAATGAAGAAGACCTCATCAAAGCAAATAAAATAGCTTCAGATTCAAACCTTTCTTATATAATCTTAAGTTTAGGGGAACCTTTAAAAAAATTAAACAATCTAATAGAAGCTATAAAAAAGCTTGATAAAATAGAAAAACTAGAAACATAAAATTTAAATAAGGTCAAAAAATAGGTTAGATATGGGAAAAACAAAATCAAAATTAATAAGAAGGTCGGGACAGATACTTTTAAAAGAAGGTATTAAATTTAATGAAAATTTTACAGAGAATAAAAGGATATTAAAGAATACTATGCCTAGCAAAAAAATAAGAAATCAAATGGCGGGATTTTTAGCAAGATTAAAAAAACAAGAAAAGTTAGAAAGACCAAAAATTCTTCAAAAAGAATAATTATCTTTTTCTCGCTATTTTCTTACCTGATTTAGATAATTTGTCTATTTTTTTCTCAACTTGCTTTAATCTTTGTTCAATAGATTTCAAATAGTTCTTTTTTTTATGATTAAAAATAAAATTAACTACTTGTATTATAATCCAGATTACAACTATAATTCCAATAGCCTGAAGCCAGTTACCTATTTTTCCAAGCTCTGAAACTACGTTAAAAACTGCAGAAGTTGAAGAATTTGTAACTTCATCGACTATTGCATTGCCAACATTTTCCAAAACCATAATTTATTCAATAAAACAAACTTTTTAAATTCTCTTTTTATCTTAATTTTGTCTCTGTAGCTCAGCGTTTAGAGCACTGCTCTCATGAGGCAGGGGTCGAGGGTTAAACTCCCTCCAGAGACATATGTTTTAATTAACAACAATTCTTTTAACTTAAGAGAGAATCTTAATTAATGATCAAAAAAAATAAAACAATAACTTTTTTATTTACTCTTCTGATCATAATAGAGATATTTTATTTTTCATCTATTCCTGGAAATCAAGAATTAGGAACCAGAGGAAACCAATGGATTCCAAGAGTTTATCATTTCACTGTTTTCTTTTTATTTAGCTTTTTCTTATTTGCTACAACAAGCCAAAAAGATATCAAAACAAAACAGATTATATTAGTAATTATTCTATCAGTAACACAAGCATTTCTAGACGAAATTCATCAATTATTCGTTCCATTTAGATCTTCAAGCTTTAGTGACATTTTAACAAATAGTTTAGGAATTTTTTCTGCAATATTAATTTATATTTATATCAATAAAAATCAAGCACAGGGTTTAAACCCATCTCCTTCTTTTCTAGGCAAAAGATGAATATGAAAATGTTCAACTAATTGTCCTGCAACCTTATATGAATTTAAATGTAAATTAAACCCCTTAGATTGTGTTTCTACAATCATTTTTAAGGCAGTTTTTTTAATACACTCTAAAAGCTCAGAACCTGAACTATCTGGCAAATCTAAAATAGTTTCAAAATGTTTCTTAGAAATAACTAGACAATGCCTCTCGACTAAAGGATTAATATCAGGAATAGAAAAAAAATTATCATTCTCATAAATAATCTTTTTAGATTTGATTAATTCACTAAATATCTTACAAAAAATGCAATCCATAAAAGAATAAAGCAAACAACCAATTAAAAATATATTGGTTTAACTAAAATTATAATAAATAAAAATAAAAATAAATTATTTATCTTCTCTTTTTTTTCTTAGAAGACTTTCTTTTTGCTACTTTTCTTTTAGCAGGTTTTTTCTTTTTTACTGCTTTTTTCTTTGCTGGCTTTTTCTTTTTAGTAGCAGCTTTCTTTGCTTTTTCAAGCTTAGTCACATCTTTCTTAAGCTTTCTAATAGCAGCAGCAAATTGTTTTGGTGTCTTTGGTTTTACCATTTTTAATCACCTCAATTTAATTAATAATACTACGAATAGTTTATTTAAAAAACTTTCCTTAAAATATTTTTTATAATATAAAATCACCGACGGAAAATCATATAACTAATTTTCCCGCGTTTAAAAATTCTATTTCGCCATTAATTAATTGTCTTAAAATATTTTTTAATTCAGAAATTTTAACACAAATTTGTTTAGTTGTATCTCTTTCTCTAATTGTAACATTTTTATTTTTTAGAGAATCACCGTCAATAGTAATACAAAAAGGAGTTCCTATTTCATCATTTCTTGCATATCTTCTACCGATTGAACCAGATTTATCATAAAAAATATTCCATTCTTTTTTCAAATCATCAACAATCTTCTCTGAAATTTTTTCAAAATCTTCTCTTTTTATAATTGGAAAAACAGCAGCTTTTATGGGTGCAAGTTTCGTAGGTAATCGTAAAACAATCTCTCCTTTTTCATTTTTTGAATAAGCATTTGTTAAAATAGCCAAAAAAACTCTTTCCATTCCAAAAGTAGGTTCAATTACTCTAGGTAAAACTTTCTTTCCAGATTCCTCGTCGAAAATTTCCATTTTCTGCTTACTTTCTTTTTCGTGTTGAGTTAAATCATATTGGCCACGATTCGCATTTCCTGCAACTTCTTTACTTCCAAAAGGATATTCATAATCAATATCAAAAGTTGCAGAAGAATAATGACTTAATTCATCTTTTGTATGTTCTCTGATTTTTATATCTTCCAAATTTAAACTCCTAAACCACATAATTTGTTCAGCAAGCCAATAAGCATGCCATTCTTCTAATCTCTTTTCTTCTAACATTTTTTTAATAGTTGTTTCTTTTAATTCTTCACTTTCTTTTTTTTGGGTTTCGGAATCAAGTAATCTTAATTTAAGATTAAGGTGTTTGTTTTCGAGAATCACGCATTTTGTTTCATCAGGAGAAATAAAAAACTCAAATTCCCCTATATGAAATTCCCTACATCTAAATAAAAAATCTCTTGGAGCAATTTCATTTCTGAAACATCTACCAATTTGTGCTACACCAAAAGGAATTTTCATTCTTGAATTTTGTTCAATTAATTTAAAATTCATAAACATCCCTTGAGCAGTTTCTCCCCGAAGATAAGCCTCATTTTGATCTGCACCGACTTTTGTTTTAAACATTTGTTCAATCATTCTTGCTTTACTCCAGTCATATTCTCCACCACATTCACATTTAACTTTATGTAAATCAGGCTTATCAACTTTGTTTGATTTTTTACATTTTTTGCACGTAACTAAAAAATCATTAATATTAAAATTTTCAATATGTCCAGAAGCTTTCCATGTCTTAGGGTGCGAAATTATGCTTGCATCTATTCCAATCATGTTATCTTTACTCCGAACAAAATAATTCCACCAATTTTGTTTTAAATTATTAAATAATTCAACTCCTAAAGGACCAAAATCCCAAAAACCAGCAAATCCCCCATAGATATCCGAGCTTCTAAAAACAAACCCCTTTCTTTTACAGAAATTAGTAAGTTCTTCTATTGAGATCTCCTCTCTTCGCAATTTGACTTCCCCATCTTTTGCATTTTTACCTTTCTTCAGACCACCCATTATCTCCTTAGCTTTCTTCTCAGCCTGTTTTTTATCTTTTCCTAAATAAGCAATGGATTTTGTTTTTACTTTTCCTTCTACCCTCTTATTTTCATTAAGATAATAATATTCATTTCCTTTAATGTTCTTTTTCACAATAAATACCATTATTAATTAGGTACTATAAAACTATTTAAATATTTATATGGATAACTATTTTTTCTTTTTCTTATGTTTTAAGATTCTTCTAATAACAAAAAAAACGAACACTAAAAATAGAGCAATCAATCCTATACTAATCACTCCATCAGTACTACTCGCATTCCCAAAAACAGCAAATCCACTGATAGGGGAACCCAAAACAATATTTTCCTGTACAAATGTTGAATAAGTTTCTGAATTGAGATTAACTAGCAAACTCAAATCCCCTTCTAATGAAGAATCAATTAGGATAAAAGTTTCAAAATCTTCTTTTGAACCTGCAGAAATTGTTTTGGTTTCTTTAGACTCTATAGATTTTTCATTATTAGAATCAAACAACAAAAACTGAAGCTCTACTTTCTGCTCAACATTAGAAAGCTCTTCTATAGAATAAATTATTTTAACTTGATCATTAGATTCTCTTTCAACTTTTATTAATTCAAAATTCAATTTTTTTTCAATAATCTCTGCGACAAAACTAGAAGCTTCAGAAATTTCCTGGCAGTCTAATAAAACTATTAGATCATATTTACTAGTCACAACATTTTCAGGAACATTCAAATTAAAAACAAAATCATGTTCTTCTCCTGCAGCTAAATCTTTTATTTCATCAGATGAAACCCAAGAGGCATAATTTCCCTCTCCCTTAACTTTACAATCATTAAGAAAATTAGTCCCAGTATTCTTAACACCCCACTTAATTTTTTTAACATACTTTGGTTCAACAAGTAAATTTTGTATCTCCCCTACATTTAATTTGGTTGTTCCATTCTGAGTGATGATAGTTGTTGAACTTCCTCCACCCCCCCCACTTCCTCCTGAAACAACTGTTGTTCCTCCTAAAGAAGTTGAAACAGTGAAATTTGAGGAATCAAAAACAGAGTTTCCTGCCAAATCATTAACATAAAAGTTTAAAACAAAATTTGCATCAACAGTCACACTAAAACTTGCTAAGTCAGATGAACAACTTACAGAGGTATTTGCAACTTCAATATTTTCCCCCCGATAAACATTGTATAAACAAGAATTCAAATTATTATCAGAAACATTCCACTCTAAAGAAATTAATCTACTTGATTTACTTCCTGTTGGTTCTATTAAAGTCAAAATGGGATTAGTTGTATCGACATAAAAAGTTTTGTTTCCATTCATAGCAATATTTCCTTGACTATCATTACATTTTATATTCCATAAATAAACTCCGTCAGCTAATGACAAACTAAAAATATTTTCTGAGCCACTCGTAGGATTTACATCTGTTTGATTAGAAACAAAACTACCAGTAAAATCCCCTAATAATTCACAAGAATTCAAATCCAGATCAGTAGGAACATATCTGAAAATAATATTATTATCATTTAGGTAAGAATCAATAGGAGAGGTCAATTCTATTGTTGGTGCTCCGATCTGGACACTAAAACTTGCACTATCACTTGCTTCTTCACCTTGGGTATCGTTTACATAGATCGTTAAGGTATAATCCTCATTTCCAGCAACGTCAAAAGTAGTATTTGCACAATCATTTAATTTCACATTGTCTCCCCCATCAATATTATACCAACAAGAATCAATATTTCCATCCACATCACTCGTAACAAATTTCAAAGGAATAGATTCATTATACCCATAAGTCGTCCCATTCTGAGGAGAAACTAAGCTGATTGTAGGGGCTTGATTAATCAAATCATAATCAATACTAACACTTATCAAAACAGGAGTTGTTCCAGAATCAGGACTTGTAAAATTAACTCTGTATTGAAAATATCTTCCAGTTAAATCAACATTACTCAAATCAACATCTTGCCAACTTCCATCAGAACAATCCGAAGAAGAACAATTTCGAACTTGAAAGGATAAGTTAGTCTTTTGGGTAAAGAAAGTTAATCCTAAAGGAGTAGTGCTTGCTCCCCCATTAAAATCACCAAGCTCTACTAAATCAACTCCAGAATTTATTGATTTAAAAATTCTACCAGCACCATCTGCAACAAATATATTATTTTCATTTATTATTATCTCAAAACCTTCATTAGAATAAGGGCTAAAATCATCATTTATCTTACTCCAAGTAGCCCCTGCATCTGTTGATTGATAAATACCTGAACCCAACAAGATATAAAGATAATTATCACTATCAACACTCAACCCATCTGTTCCAGTACTTCCCCCATAACCATCATTAACTTTTGTCCAAGTAACCCCTGCATCAATAGAAGAATAAACATCTCCTGCACCATCTACTACAAACATATCATCTGTTGAATTAATCGCTATTCCCTTAGGATTATTAGTTGCATCATTATTACAATCTCCAATTTCTTCCCAAGTTATTCCATTATCAGTAGATTTATAGAGTGTTCCAGGAGCAGTTGCAACAAATAAATTTCCATTAGAATCTGACTCTCCAATTAAAGGAGAAGCTGAAAAACTATTATTAACAACACTAAAAGAAGTTCCATCTACTGACCTCCAAACTTCATTTCCAGAATTTGAAAGAATATAAAGATAATTAGAATTAGAAAACATATCTTCTGTAGCAGTTGTTCTCCCAAAATTCTCTTGACTTATAGCCCAATTAACTCCAAAATCTGTTGATTGATAAATATCTCCCCCCCCATCAACAACATAAAAACTTTCTACATTTGGAGTGTTTTGCACCTTCATCAGATTATTCCAAACAGCATCAGCCTCAGCATCAAAAACTTTACTAATATATGTTCCACTCAAATTATTTTCCGAAAGAACAACAGCGCTTCCATTCCATTCAGTATTTGTATAAATTCCTAAATCAAATTCAGTTTGATCGTCTTGGTTAAAAACAACAAATCCAGTAAGACCTTTATTTAAGAAAAACAATCCTAAAACTGCAACGCTAATAACAATGAATACAATAAGATAATTAATTCCTCTTTCTTTCATATTTTATTAAAACAAACCCTATTTTTAAATATTTTTAAATTTTTAGTAATCTTAAAAAATACAAACAATAATATTTAAATATCCCTAATAATTAAAATATATATGAAAAAGATTTTAATCATCTTATTTGGGATAATATTCTTATCTTCTTTAATCATAGCTCAAGAATATAAAATGGAAATTTCGACAATACCCAAGGATAAAATATTCGAGCCAGGACAAACAATTCAAATAAAAGTTACTCTTCAAGATATCAATAATAAAATAATTGAAGATGATGTTTTAATAATCCTAGAAGATTTAAAGGGAGTTAAGATAAAAGAAACGACAATCAAATCAGCTAATTTTGCAAAAATAGTGTTAGATAAAAATATAATCGCAGGAGAAGGAAAAATGATTGCAAATTATAAAGGAACAGAAATTTCTGAATCTTTTTTTGTTGGGAAAAATGAATTAGCTGAATTTAAATTAGATGGAGAAAAATTAATAATAACAAATACCGGAAACACAATTTATGAAAAAAAAATATATATCACAATCGGCGATACAATAGGGACCAAAACTCCTCGTTTAGGTATAGGTGAATCAATTTCTTATAGATTAATTGCTCCTGAAGGAGTTTACAACATTCAGATTAAAGAAGATGGAACAACATCCCCAATCTTAGAAGTTAACGATGTTCCCCTAACAGGTAAAGGTTTAACAGGTAAAGCAGTAGGAGTTTTAGATGAAAGCACAGGAGGTGCATCGAGAGGAATAACAGGAATAAGTCCTGACCCAGATTCAGAAGGAGAATTATTTAGTTATATTAAAACAAGCAAATTTGTTTATGTTTTTGTCTTTGTGGTTTTTGGCGCAATGATTCTACTTGCAATTGAGAGAAGATATAGAAAGAATTAAAGATTAATTCTCTACAGCGAATATGTTTTTATAAGAAGTATTTACAATATTATAAAAGCGCGGACTGGGACTCGAACCCAGGAAAAATCGGGTTTTGCGTTTTATCTCGAGCAAAGCGAGCATCTCTAGGAGATGTCGTAAGAAGAACCTAGGTTCTTTTACTCTGCAACCGATTGCAGTAGCCGCTGTGCCATCCGCGCATAAAAAAAGATATTCTAAGGATATATAAAATTATTCATTGGCACAGAGGCGTAGTAACCGCCGAGCATTTGCATGAGTTTTTATTAGTGAGCTAGCGAATGTAGTAAATCGAATGTAAATGGGAGTTTGTGCCATCCGCGCATGAATCTACACAGATAAGAGAACTATTTAAAATTAGTTATCTCTCACTTTTATAATCAGAAACATTTTAAAGAGGATTTTCTTTTGAATTATAAGGGCCCCTGTAGCTCAGTCTGGATAGAGTGACTGCCTTCTAAGCAGTAGGTCGCAGGTTCGAATCCTGTCGGGGGCATTTCAAAAAATGATGTAAATTTTTTCACTTCCTTAATGTTCTGCCGACTTTGTTCACTAAGGTTAAACTAAAGTGCACAAAAAATAATCAAAATTAAAGAATAATCAAATCTCAAATTTATCAAGATCTTCGACTAAAAAAGAATTTTTAAAAACTTTCTTTGCATCATCTAAAATTTTATTCAAATAAATTTCATACCTTTGACTTATATGGGTCAATAAAAGTTTTTTTGATTTTGATTTTTTAGCAATTTCTCCAGCTTGCTTTGCTGTTAAATGTTTATGTTCTTTAGCTTTACTTTCTAAACTTGAATCAAAACTAGCTTCACAAACTAACAAATCAGAATTCTTAACAAAATTCACAATCTGCTTGTTAGTAGAAGTATCTAAAACAAAAGAGACTTTTTTATCTCCCTCGGTGAAAGTCAAATTTTTTGCTAGATATTTTTTACTATTAAAATTAATATCTTTTCCTTCTTTTAATTTTTTAAGCAAAGGTCCAGAAGGCAACTTAAGTTCATTTAATTTTTTCTTGTCAATTCTTCTCTTTCCTTTTTTAACAAAAATATAAGCATTTGTTGGAATTCCGTGAGTCATTGATTTTGCTTCAAGATAAAACTCATCTGTTTCAAAAAACTTTCCACTAACTTCTTCTACTTTTATGTTATAATTTTTAGTAAACTCAAAAGTTCTCAAGAGGATCTTCATAAATTCTTTAGTTCCTTTAGGACCATAAATAAAAAGATTCTTATTATATCCATTAAACGCTAAAGTCTGCAAAATTCCAGGAATACCTAAAACATGGTCTCCATGCCAATGACTAATTAAAATTCTCGTCACTTTACAAGGATTTAATCTTGCTTTTCTGAACTGTCTTTGAATCCCTTCTCCACAATCAACTAAAATATTCTCTTCATTGAAGTTCAACAAAATTCCAGTATGATTTCTCTTAGAAGTAGGAATTTGTGCAGATGTTCCTAAAAAAGTTATCTTTATCATAAGAATGATAAGCAAAAAAGAATTTATATAATTACTCTTTCTTTAAAGCAGTTGACGCTGGAGAAATAAAGATTATTGTATCTCCCCTCAAAAAAGTCAATCCAAGATTTCTTTTTATCTCATTGTCTTGCATTTCTTTTGTATTATCTAAGACCAAATTTATATGAATATCAAAAGCCAATAACTTACCAACAAATTGTTTATCGCCCTTAAGATGAACTAAAACTTCTTCATTCTTTGAATTATTCAACAAATCTAAAGGTCTTTCAATTCCATTAACCATAAGATAGTTTTGTAATCTCTATTTTTAAATGTTTTTGTTTTCAAGAATATAATGAATTGTTTTATAAGAATAAAATTTTAAAAAATTTAAATAAATCAATCAATAGAAGCATTTTTAAATAAAAATCTAATTAGTTGAATATGAACAAAGGGAAAAAAATATCTGGAGGAAAATATATCAAAAATAGAAAAAAGAAATCCTATGAAATAGCTGGGCAAAAGAGAGTAGTAAAAAAAGGTGAAGAAAAAAGAAAAACAAAAAGAACACTTGGTGGAAACAAAAAAACAATGACTCTGAAAACAAAATTTGTAAATGTCAAATCAGAAGACAAAACTTCAAAAGTAGAAATAAAAAATGTTCTTGAAACTCCTTCGAATAGATTTCTAGCAAGACAAAACATAATCACAAAAGGGACAATTCTTGAAACAGAAATTGGAAAAGTAAAAGTTACTAATCGCCCAAGCCAAGAAGGTGTTGTTAATGGAATTTTAGCAGAATAAAAAACAAATTTTCACTATTCTTACATAACTATAAAAAACAAAAAGTTTATAAAAGACAACTATTTATAAAGGTTGCTATTAACCTAATTTACCTCTATAAAAATGACTTTTATAAGAAAATGTACTGAATGTGGAAGCATTAATCTAACTTATAATCCTCATCTTGGGGAAGTTATATGCAATGATTGTGGGCTTGTCGTAGAAGAAAAAATGGTCGACACAGGAATAGACCTTCAAGGTAAATTTGACAAGAATGAAAAAAAGGGCAGAGGAGGAGCACCGATTTCTATGCAAAAATTTGACAAAGGTTTAACTACTAATGTAGGAGAAATTTCAGATATATACAAATTAGATCCAGGACAAACAAGAAAATTTTTAAGATTAAAAAAATGGCAAGAAAGAGTATCAACAAGTATTGAAAGAAATTTGAGATTAGCAATGGCTGAATTAAGGGTTATTGCATCTTACTTAAATCTTCCAAATGTTGTAAGAGATGAAGCATCAAGAATTTATAATTATGTTTTACAAAGAGGATTAGTTAGAGGAAGAAGTATGGAATCAGTAATCGCGGCGTGTCTTTATGCAGCATGCCGTTCATATAATATTCCAAGAACCCTTGATGAAATGGCAACTGCTTCAGATGTTGAAAGAAAAGAAATAGGGAGGACATATAGATTTATAATAAGAAAATTAGGAATTAGAATAAAACAAAGTTCTCCAAAAGATTACATTTCAAGATTTTCGTCTGTCTTGAAATTATCCCCAAAAACCCAAAATGATGCATTGAAAGTATTAAAACAAGCGGAAGGTGTTGAATTAACTTCTGGGAGAGGTCCTGCAGGAATTGCAGCAGCAGCATTATATGTCGCAGCCCTAATGAACGATGAGAAAAAAACTCAAAGAGAAGTTGCAGACATTGCAGGGATAACAGAAGTTACAATAAGAAATAGATATAAGGAATTAATTGAAAGATTAAATCTCGAAGAAAAAATAAAACAAAAAGAAGCTGCATCAAAAAAGAAATAATTTTCTGTAATTCTAAACCTTTTTATATCTCAGATAATCATTAATTCTATGCGGAGATGCCGGAGTGGTCAAACGGGACAGGCTTAGGACCTGTTGGCTTAGTGCCTACGAGGGTTCGAATCCTTCTCTCCGCATTTAATATTTTTAAAATTAATCAAATTTCAAAAGAATCATAAATCTCAAGAACATTATCAACAAATTTATCTTGCTGAGGATAATTTACATTACACCCCCAACCATTATAACCTCTTAAAGCAGCAGCCCATTCTTCATAGACAATCTTTTTATATTCCTCAGTACACGCCCCACTAAATTGTTTTCCATCTTTAAATTCTTCATACTTATCCCTCAAAATTTTAGCTCCGCAGTTGATATTATTATTAGTATTTCCAGAACCCTTAATATCATCAAAATTACTTATTCCATTTATTTTTCCAGCACAATAAAATTCAACAGTTCCTTTTGTCAATTGCATTAATCCATAAGATTCATCAGTATCATCATTCACATCACAATAAATTCCATTATGAGAAGATTCATGAATCATAAGAGACATTAAAAACAAGGGATCAGGAATATTATATTTTTTAGCTGCATAGGTTATTAAAAAAGAATAACCTCCACAAGGAGAATATCGCTCATTAATTTGTTGAAGATTCTTAGTAGAAATTCCATCAGTCTTCTTTAGGAAAATGGATTTGATTTCTGCATAACAACAACAAGTTTTTAGAGCAGCAAGAGGATTTACCTTTTGTTTTAAAAAAGATAAATCTCCTAAGTTCTCTAAACAACTATCCTCTATCTTATATTGTAAACCACCGCAAAAAATCTTACATTCATCTTCAGCATTTTTGCCATAAGAAAATACTTCTTTACAACTACCTTCAGTAAAAGAGATCCACGAATCTTCGTATTGACAATTCTTATCTAAATTTTCCCCAATCTGGTTGCATAATTCTTCAGTACAAGTAACTCCATCTTCCCACTTATCACAATCACTACATTCATTTAACTTAGATATCTCACCTTCATCAAAACTACCTCCAACCCCACCTCCTCCTGAACTTCTCTCCTGCTCCCTTGCTTTTCTATCTTCCCCAGCCAACACCCCATAAGCATTACCTCTTTCTAAAAACAATCTCGCTTTTTGATTATTCCAAAAAACTCTTCCTATAATATCACTAATTTTCTTGATTATCTCTTTAGGACCAAGTTTTCCATCATTTATATCCTCAATTAATTTATCAATTACTTTTTTCTTTTCATAATTTCCTTCTTTTTCCAAAATTTCTAAATAATTATTTGTTTGTTCTGATAAAACTTTAGATTCAATATTTAAATCATTAATAACATTCTTAATACTATTCTGATCTTGCCAACATATTATTTTCTGATCATCACAATAACCAATAGGAATCCATCTTGAACCATTCATTCCTGCTTTTGCATCTGTTCCTTTTCCAGGATTATCAGTTGCGCAAATTCTAATTATTCCTCTTTCATAAATTGCAGGATTAATAGCTTCATCAACACCTTCTTGCAGATTAGGAGAGATTAAACTATAAACACTCGCAGTTCCAGAAATACATTCTTTTCCAGTCTTAATATTTTTCTGACTTGCCTGATCTTCCATATATTTATCTTTAATATAATTAACAGCATAAGAAGTTGAAACCTGCTTAAACCCACATTCTTCTTGATCATTAACTCTAATACACATCTCTTTGTAACCAGCAGGTGCAGTAAAATCCTTTGTCTCATCAACATATTGCCCCCTTGTAACATAACCAGAATCAACAATCTTTCTGTAAGAAGTGTCTTGATAAAATGAACTCTCTGAACCACTCTTTAAATAAACTTGATAATAAACTCCTGAATCTTTTCCTGCATAAATATGATAAAATACTTTATACTGCGAAACAGGTGGAACAGTTGCTGTTGTGAATGGAATCTCATCAAATCTTCCATGAAATTGAGAAGGTGAATCAGGCTCTGTTAATGAATCTAATAAATTTCCTCCTTCAGGATAAACTCCAGAAACAAAACTCTTGCAAACTTCTCCTCCAACATCTTCTGCTGTTCTTGCTTTAAATGCCTTGTAAGAATTTGCAGCATAATATTGAGTAAAGTAAGTTACAGACTTATCAGCATTAGCCCATGCTTCTGCAACACCTAAATATTCTCCTCCTCCACGAATTCCTTGCCCCATTGCTAATTCAATTAATTTAGGCAAGATTAATTTTGCCACAGGAAGTCCTTGCCTCCAAAAAAATTCACAAAGATGTATTGAATAAATCTCATCACAAATTCCAACAGTCTTTCCAGTATCTAAACTTTCCTGTAAACAATCTCTATGTGCTTTTGCAATTGATAAATAACCATCAATTCCTGCTTGAATTCCAGTTAAACAAACCGGAACATAAATTCCCTCCCGAATATTAGGCAAACACAATGCAATACTCCCAATTATTCCAGATTGCACAACATCTTGAACATGATAAGTTCCTCCTAAATTACATCTACTTGAAGGACAAATAACAGGATCACAAACATTAAACAAAATATTACATTCTTTAGGAGACATAAAATCCTGGCACTGCATTTCTGGAATATCAACAGCAGGCTTTCCAATATTAATAGAATGCGAACCATCACAAGTAGTACTTATGCTAACTTTCCCTCCTGATTTATGCCTTGAAGCATCTTCAATTGCATCAACAGCACATCTAACAAATTTCGAGGCATCATTTGTATCTAATCCAGAAAAAACATCATATGGCTGTCCTGTTCCTAAATTAACTTGTCTGCAAATATCATCTCCAATTCCAGATTTAAATTCAGCAACTCCATTATCACCAACATTACACAACCACAAACTAGTAACTCTTCCAGATTCATCATAAGGTTTTATATTTCCTAAAACAGGAAGAGTCTGTTGTGTTGCAACATACCAACCATTTTTCAAATCAAAAGGCACAAGTGCAGGAAGACCTTTGTAAGGATCTGTCTCATAAAACTTCACAACAACACCTGTTTCACCAGAAACAGATTTGAATTTATTTTCATAAGTAGAAGAATCATATTCTTTAAAATAAATTGCCTTAGTTAATTCTTCATCTTCAACAGCAATTCCATTAAAATCATAAAGACCATTTTTTCTAATAGCATATTTATCTCCATTTTTATCTAATACTGCAACATATTTTTTCCCATCAGAAGTCCAGATAGTCTGTATAGGAGTGTTATCATCAAGATAAATTACACTATCACTTCTCTCTCTTGTGTAATCCACAATAATTCCTATTTTACTCTTAATATTCCCATAAGTTTGACCAGTATACTTTAATTCCTTAGCATCTTTTCTCAAAAAAAGAGCCACATCTTCTGGTTTTTGACCCAATTGATTTGCAATATCTTCAACCTCAACTCTCTTCTCATTATTAACATAAATATCCTTGAGATCTTTTTCAAACTGACTTTTAGCCATATCAGAATCAACTCTTGAATTTAACTGCAATCTTCTCAATTGCTCAACACCAATAGAATCTTTATCAATCATATTAATTATTTCAGAACAAGGAACTTCTTTATCACTACTAACTTTAATATTGCCCCCACAATTTGCTACCAACTCTTTCTTATAACTATCTGAAATTAATTTATCCTTAAAACAATCAGTATCAATAGATTTACCTCCCAACAAACTATCAATAATCCCAGAATCTTGTTCACATTCCTTTTGCAATTCTTTTATATCCTCATTTTGTTCAGACATTACTCCATAATATTTATCAACTTCTTCGTCTATATTTGACGATTCTTTAGTCAAACACTCATTAATTGTTTTATATCCTTTGCTTGCTAATTCCCCACTACCTCCAACAGCATCAGCGCATCTTGAATTCCACCCTCCTTCACCCCTCATAACATTCTGCCTTGCAATTGATTTTCCACTACTAAAAAGACCATTTTCAATAAAATTCTTAATTGTTAATGTAGCTCCAGTAGCTAAACAAGCCCCTTTCAAACCCTTAACAACATTTCCTAATTTATTAGATTTATCTTCCCATTCTTTAATTGTCTCATCTAAATTCCCAATTCTCTCTTTTGTTTTTTCAGGAGATAATTGAATAGATCTTTTTTCAATTCCAACTTTAAATGGAAAACTCGCAGTTGTACCAACATTATTAACATTTGGTATAACAGAAACCTTTGCTGATTTTTTAAGATTAATTTTTTCTAATCTAATTTGATATCTATCATCTCCAATAACCTCGTAGCTGTTTAATTTAATCTTATAATCCTTCTGTTGAATTATTAACTTATCTACAATTCCTTCTGGCTTAACCTCTGCATGAATTAAAACATAATCGTCATTGACTTCTTTTAATTCAAAAAATTCATTATCAGAAAGTTTAACTTGTTCACCTTTTTCTAAATTATAAGGGAAATCATAAACTCTATCTTTAGTTCCACTCACACTAATCACAGCTCCATAATCCTCAAAACTTGGCTCATAAATTTCTTCAAAAGAAATTCTCTTAACCCTATTATTTATCACAACATCTTGAGTTGAAGACTCAGAACTTGAAAGCTTTAATTTATCCTTACAATATTCATTCAAATTCTTTTTAGATTCAGGATAATCTTTATTAAACTTTTCACACAAATCAACAGTTGTCTTTTTTTGATTATTATCAAACGCAAGGATAATCATCTTATATAATGCTTCTTCACCGCAAGTTATTTCCCCACAATTCTCCCCACCAAAACTGCTCGTCACTCTATCATAATCTTCTTTTGCGTTTTTGTAATTTTCACTAAATCCATCTTTAGATAATTTATCTTCTGGTCCAGCAAGACCTACAAACTTAATTTTTTTAATAGTATAAGTATCCTTAAAAATTATCTCTTTTATTTTGAGAAAAATTTCATAAAAATTCCTAAATCTAAATATTCCTTCCACACTATCACCCCCCTCATAAATTGCATAACTATAATCACTCCCCCTTGTAATTGCATTAGAAATTATAGTCATAAAAGCTAAATCTTTTTTCAACTCAGTTACAAGATCTTTTTCCCCCCTTTTATAATAACTTTCTTCAACTTCTGCAATTTCTTTTATTATTCTCATATCAATTGAATTCAAATATTCTTCTTTGCTTTTTGCAGTTGTCATTGCAAACATAGCAAATAATTTCCCATCTTTACCTTTTCCAACATATCCTAAAAATATATTTCTCATAGAATCAACTTCATCTTGATATAAAATATCCCCCACCTCAAATTCTGTTTGCTTAACTCCCTCTATTTCTAATTTCACATTAGGACTAACTTTCAAATCAATTCTCTTATTTTTCTGATCATCTGTATCACATCTGATCTCAACTTCTTCTACAATTCCTTTTTTATCAATATTTCTTACAAAACATTTATTCTCCAAAAATTTCTCTCCTTCAGCAACTTCAACAATCTCTCCATTAATATCTAACTTAACTCTTTTATCTGGATTTTCAAGGCTATCCAATCTCAACCTTAACCCAGCCAAACAATCAAATCCAGGAAGATAAATATCTCCAGAAGTTTCTCCCTTGTCCAAATTTACACTAGAAATTTTTTTCAGATCATTATAAACAGAAATTGTTGCTTTATCATTATCAATATTTTCTGCTCTCAAATATCCTCTTCCCTGCCAAAAACTATACTGAGTTTTTCTATTCTCCCATTCACTATTCTCAATTTCAGGAAGATAAAAGCTTGCCCTTCCAATTCCAAAAGCATTCTTAATGTCATATCTCAAATTAGCAGTCAAATTTCCAGAAACAAAATCAGGCATATCTCTTTCACTCTCTTGCTTTTTCAAAACAATAACAGCATAACCAATATTATTCAAAAGTGGAGAATTTAAATCACCACTAACACCTAAAGCTGCTTGCGCAGGATGAAAACCAACACCAGAAACTTCTTTAGGATATTGTCCTGAAAAAGAAATTCCTTCTATTGCCTCTACATCAATTAATGGATTAATTTTTGTAGCTGCAACTTGACAAAACACAGGAACATTCTGCTCTTCAAGAAGATCACTTCTTACAACAGCAGGAGTGCAACCCAAAGGAGCAATTTGTAAAATAAAATCCTGCCCTGCTTCACATCTTTCTTTATCAGATATTGGATTCTCTCTAACAAATGAATCAAAAGCCCCATAATTTGGATTTACCCGAGAATAACTTGCACTAACTAAAGAAATAACCAAAATTCCAATTAAAAAAATAATTCCAAAATTTATTATTTTTTTATTTATCATTTAAACACCACATCCAAATCATTATTTTCAAATAAGATATAATTATTTTGCAATTCTTCAATTGATTTTGGAATATTCAAACTCTCTGCATTTATTTCAAGAGTATTTGAATTTTTTAATTCAGATTCCAAGACATAATAATTCTCCTTGCCCCCCCCAGCAAGAGCATTTGAAACAACCTGACTAGGGATATCAATCTCAAAACATTTTTCTTCAGTAATTCCAAACAATCCCCCTAATCCAGATTTAGGAATTTCAACACACTGCTCGTGTGTTGTTGCATCTAATCTAATAGAAGAATTTCTATAAACAGAAACCTGGATTTCATACTGGCCTTCGCTAAGCTCAACACTTTTTGTTTCAGGATAAATAATAGTCTTAGAATTCTTATCTGAAATAAAACTAATTATAGCATCTTTTCCATAATCTCTTCCATCTAATTTCAAATTTAAATCAATTCTATAAAGTTTGCTCATGATTATATCTACACTTCCTTCCTTATTAGTTGAATACAAATATTTTGCATCATCAAATCCTTCTGATCTTGCTAAAATATATCCATTTGCACATTGAGGAAAATCTCCAGACAATTTTCCATTCTCTGTTTTTCCAATGCTACATGTAGTCCCAAAACATTCATAAGAAATATCTGAATCAACTAATTTTAAATTAGTGTCATAAGTATTAACTTCAATAAGATTATTTTTGTATTGACATAATTCAGTTAATCCTACTTCTACAGCACTAACATCTAAAGCTTCTCGAGGATTATTTCCTTGAATAACAACTGCAAAAGGAAATTGGAAAATTTCTTCATTCCTATAAACCTGAATTAAAACAGGGTATCGAACATTGTAAACAAAATGGTAAGGAACATAACAAAAACCTAAAATTCCCAATCCTAGTTGACTTCCTACTGGTTTAGAAATCAACACACTCTCTTCGCTTGGACTAACTTCAAAACCATGTGCCCAATTTCTTGAATTAATAAATCTAACATCTTCATTCACATCTAAATCAATAACGAAATATTCATCTTGTTTTTCATTTAAAGAATAATCCCCTCCCTCTGATTTTAATGCAAGAGTATTTGCTTCAATAGCTTCTTCTAATCCATCAAAAATTTCTTCAGCGTTCCAAATTTTTGGAGAGCAGGTTAACTCAACACCATCAACAGGTGCATAAAGTCTTAAAATATCAACTGCATAATTTTCTAAGAATAATTCTTCTTGTTCTTTTTCATAAATTTTAATTGCAGAATCATAAAGATTTCCTAATTCAGAATCAACAGTTATTTTATGACTATTGATTATAGAATTATCTTCTCCTTTAACAAAATTCATATTCATATTCAAATTAACATCAATCTTATTACTCTTAATTTTAATTGATGTCTCAGGATCTCCTAAATTAATCTCAAATCCTTGTTCATAATAACTACTAAAATCACAGTTCTTTATCTTCTGCTCTATGAAATTTCCAAGCTGTTCTTCCATATTACTCCTAGAAGGAACTTGCTCTTTTTGTATATTATTTCCAGAAACATAATACCAATAAGGGATAGGATTTCCTAAAAAATTTAATTGAGAACCAAAAGGCATATGCTCTGAGCCAAACTCAAAATTAGGTAGTTCAATATATCCAGCTTGACTTTCTAAAAGAGACACTCCTACTAAAGTTTCTTCTTCTAAGCAGGATAAAAAACTTTTATAAGCAGGTTCAACACTCGTAGGAAGTCCTTCTTTCGATAATCTATCCTTCAAAAGAAAAAATCCTATAACCAAACTCACCAAAATAACTGCAATTAATATAAAAATTGTAACCTGTGCCTTTCTACTTTCCACTTTTTTTAACCTCCAAATTAACTTTTTCTTTTATCAATTCAAGAACTTCTGTGTTTATGTCTTTTGAGATCATTTCTTTAAACTTTCCCCAAAGTTTCTCATCTTCAATAAGGAGTAAATACTTTTTCATATTAACCTCTAATTTAACTAATAAAATAAATTGAATATATAAATGTTTCTTAATAAATAAGTTAGTTACTTAGTAAGTTAGTAAGTAAATCACAAAATTAAAACTAACATAACTAAGAAATCATAAAAGATTAATTGATTTTTTACTTCTAAATAGACTCAAACCCTCAAAAATAATCAAAATAGCCCCTATAGTCAAAATCCATTTATCAAAATTAGAAATAACTTCAGGTATTTTAAAAAATTCCCATCCTAAATTAAGAAAATAAAATGCTATAAATAAATAAATTATGAATAAAGTCCATTTGATTCTCACCATAACTTTAATGGTAAACCATTATATTTAAATATTTCTAAACATAAGTTCTTTTCATAAAACCTTCAGGTTTTTGTGTGATTTCCTAAGGAAGCATCTAAAGAAATCGCCTCTCCAGAACAAGAAGGGAAATTCCAAAGAACCGCTTAGGTTCTCTTGAGGGTCCTGTAGTCCAATGGTTAAGACATTTCCTTGACGTGGAAAAAATCGCAGTTCAATTCTGCGCAGGACCATTTCTTTTACTAATTTGCCCTCCTCTTATCTGCCCCCAATTTTTATTTAGAATTTCAAAATTTAAATTTTTTTCATCAATCTTAGCAATATAACAAAGATTTTTGAAAAATTCATAAGGCAAAAGTCTTTTTTCAGAATAATAATTTTTCAAGGTGGAATAAGGAAAATCAAATCCGAACTGAATAAACGCTCTAAGAGAAGGACAATTTAATTCAAATAAAACTCTTTTTAAGAATTTTCTCTGCCTACCTTTTCTAAATTTAACTCTTTTCATAAATAACTACGGGACCAGAACTATAAAAACTTTTATAAACCAATGAGATGTCTCAAAAACATAAAATGAAAATTCCTAAAACAACAAAAAGATTTTGTTCTTACTGCAATAAAAAAACAGAACAAAAAATAAAAATAGTCGGAACAGGTGGTAAAAGAGGTACATTGACAAGAGGTTCAAAATCACGAGCTAAACTAAGGGGGCTTGGAAGAGGAATAGGTAATAAAGGGAAATGGGGTTCTAAACCAGCAATTACAAAGAATAAAAGAAAAACAAAAACAACTAAAAAAACAAATATAATGTACACTTGCCAAGAATGTAAAAAATCAAAATATAGGCAAGGAAGAAGAAATAAACGAGTAGGAAAATTATTACAAGAATAAAATGGCACAAGCAAAAAAGAAAAAAAAGTTTTTTGAAGTAGACATCCCCATTATAAAAAAACAAACACAGCTTCAAGCCTATGAATCTAAAGAATTAGAAGGTAGATATATTGAATATGATCTAACAAGAATGCTCAGGGGCAAAAGTATGCTCATTCAACTCAAAGTAAAGATTGAGAATGAAGAAACCACTACAATTCCCACTCAAATCAAACTTATGCCTTATTTTCTAAGAAGAATGTTAAGAAAAGGCACAAATTACATAGAAGATTCATTTTCAACAAATTGTAAGGATGCTCAAATAAAAATAAAACCTTTCTTGATAACACGTAGAAAAGTTCCTCGTTCAATAAGAAAGGCATTAAGAGAAAAATCAAAAGAAGAAATCATAAAATATGTAAAAACTAAAGAATCTGAAAAATTGTTTAATGAAGTATTAAAAAATATTTTACAAAAGACATTAAGTTTAAAGCTCAAGAAAATCTACCCTCTTTCACTCTGCGAAATAAGAATTATGAAAGTTGAAAAATTTTTAGAAAATAAAAAACAAGTCTCAGAAAAAACAAAATCAATTAAACCTAAAGAAGAAATAGAAAAAGAAGAATAAAAAATCTTTTAAATGAACTCTATCTAATTGTATCATGCCTGCATAGCTCAGTGGCAGAGCGGCTGCCTTGTAAGCAGTAGGTCGGGAGTTCAAATCTCTCTGCAGGCTTTTATATAATTGTAGAACAATTATATCTATTCTAGAGATTTAAACACACATAAATTCAAGATTATATCAAGAATCTTCAAATAATCCAAAATTATGAGGTGGTAAAATCAGAGAATATTTTTTCATCTTATATAAAATAAAAAATAAGAGAAATATTATCATTGCAATAAATAAACAAATTATTATATAGAAAATTATTTTAGATAACTCTGATTTTTCTCTTATAACGGAAATCCAAGTTGTTGCAGTTGCAACTTCTCCTTCATAATCTAATCTAAAATAAACTACATAATCTCCTGGAATCACATTATCAGGAATTTTAAATTTTTCAATAAAAGATACTTGAGTTTCTATTGCGATAGATCTGGATTTAGAAACTATCTCTTTTCCCTCTGAATTTAAAAGAATCATTTTTGCAAGAACATCAATTTTTTTAATATTTCCTAAATTGTATAGAGATATTTCCAGTGGCAAAACACTTCCTGGTAAGACTTCAAGATATTCTTCAGAAATATCTAATTTAACATCAAACAAAGATTTTTTAGATTCAATTTCAATTAAAATTAAAACTTCTTTTTCAATACTTTCTCCCCTTATCAAAAGTTTCCCAAAATACATCTCAGGAACAACATCTTCTCCTGCTATAATATCTAAAATTATCTTTTTGGATTCTCCCACATTTAATTCAAAATCACTTTCACTAACCTTAATAAAATCTTCAATTTCCAAAGGTTGTAAATTTATTTTTAATTTTTTATTCCCAGTATTTCTTAATATGATCTCCTTTTTAGTAGTTTCTTCTTGTTTTAAAGAAACAAGAATTTTATTCACATCAAGATCAAGTTGATTTTTTTTTACACTAATTCCCCTCCCTCCACCACCCCCACTTCCGCTAGGAATTTCACTTGTAGGAGTTTCTTCAGAACTATAAACACTAAATCCAGTAACATTAAACATTAAAGTTCCTCCAGAATAACTTAATTTTGTGCAAATAAAAGAAGGGCAAATTTCTCCATCTCTTAAAATTCTGGGATCAGAAAAAGATAAATTATAAATATATAAAGTAGCACTTTTATTAAAATTATTCAGAGAAGTTGAATTTAACTCGATTCTATTAAAAGATATATTAATATTTGAGTCAAGGTCCAATTTATTATCTTCTGGATTATCATCATCAGTTACATTAATAATCTCATTAAAAACAATTTTTCCAAAATTAGGTCGCTCAAAAATAATTCCACTCAAATTTTGTAAATCTTCGTATGTATAATCTAAAAGATCAGTTGACTCCCCCTTCATAGTCTCTTTTAGATTATAACCCCTTTCACCATCTTCATCATCAAATTCATCGTCAATAATCACAAAAAAATCAGAATCAACAAAAAAACTCACATTTTTTGTCACAAGTCCATTAGTATTATTTGCATATATATTTAAAACATGGTTTCCATCGCTAACAGAAAATTCAATATTAGAACTTAAAGTTGTATTCACACCATTATCTATATTATACCAAATAAGATTAGCACTACTTGATGAATACTCTAAAGAAATTGATTGATTTTGAATATAAGTTTTATTTTCGGGGCTTACCAAATTCAACGAAGGAAAAATAACTACAACAGAAATGTTTATACCAAAATTCTGTTGAGTAGCTTTTCCGGTTACAGCTTCTCCAGTTATTTCTGCTGAAACATTTAAACTTAGAATTAAGAAAAAGACATATACAAAAATTAAATCCCCCCTCATTAAAAGATTAAGAAAAAGGTATATTTAAATTTGTCTAAATCACTTATTTTTTCTATTCCTAATTACAAAAAATACAACTAAACCAATTAAAACAAAGGCTATTCCCCCATAAAGGAATAAATTACTCGGAGAAGTCTCTTCTTCCTCTTCTGATTGGGGCATTACTTTTTCTCCAAGAATAACTTCAAAATTTTGTTCTATTGCACTTCCAAAAGCAAATGAACCTCCCCCTACTCCAGAACTAAAATCTAATTTTATATTATAATTACTCCCAAATAAAGCATCTCTAGGTATAGTTATTCTAAAATTTACTTTTGTCTGTTCCCCAGGAACAACCACATAAATTTCATTAGTGTCAATTCGTTCAATTATTTCAGAACCTTCTACTATTCTAACAATAGCATTAATATTTTCTATTCCCCCACTATTTTGTAAGACAAATTCCAGATCAGTTATATCTCCTGGAGATAGATACAATTTTTTATCTTCCATATAAGGCATTCCCACAGAAAAAGCAGATACGAAAACAATTGAAAATAAAAACAAAATTAAGAAAATTCCAAAAACAAATTTCCCTTTTATCTTTTCTTTTTTCATTTTTTTATTTAAATCAAATATAGTTTAAAAATTTATCATACAACTTTAATCGTCCATGCTCCTTCAGCAAGAGTAGAATAAGATTGTTGACTTAAACCTAAACCTAATTTTTGTATACAAACATAAAGAGTTTCTTGCCCAGTAACATTATTATTTATACTAAAATTTCCTGCAATGAGAACTGAATCATATATTGGCTCAAAAGAATCTCCTGATGTTCCATTAGTCATATTTGTTGAAGTACTTCCTCCAGAATCACATTCTGGTTTTGCTGCTCCTGTAGTAGGACCAACACTAAAATTCGTAGCCCATAATCCTTGTGTATCAGTAGTTTCGCCTTTAAGATCTGTCGCATTAAATTGCACATTATGAGTACCTACATCTTGATTTCCTGTGTTATTAAGAGTTATCCAATTAGTAGGAGTTTGATTTGTTGTCCCGGGTTCAAGAGTCCCAAAAGTTAAATTACCTGGACCACTAACAAAGCCTGTAACCATGTTTATTGTTATATTTGTTGTATCATTAATTGCTTTATTCCCTTGAGTATCTTGAATAGAAATGTTAATTGTCCACACCCCATCACTATCCCACCACCACATTGTCACATTGCAAGTATAATTTGCAAAATTTCCAGAAGACTCATACTTCGTGCAAGCAGAATTATTTATTCTTCCTACTCCTGACTTTGAAACATTTATTGTGGCAGAACTATCTTTTAAGTTTGATGCAGTATCTGCATCAGTAACAGAAAAATTAATTGTTAGGTTAGTATTGCTTGGACCATCATTTAATGTAACTGCTCCAGACCAATTCCAAACCTGTGTTATTGTTGGAGCATTTCCAGTTCCAACACTAATATTAAAATCAACAGGACCCTCTGTAGATGCTTGTCCAGTCACTTTCTTAAACCAATCAGAAAATCCCGCAAGAACCCCGGGAATTAAGATAATCATCAATAATAAAAAAATCCAGATAATTTCCCTCTTCTTTCCCATTTTAATCACAAGATTTTTTAGTTTTTAAATATTCTTATTATCTAATTTTTTCATAGCTCTTGAATAAATAGTCCATATATTTCTCTGATCTCTTTCAATAAATTCAGCTATTTCATTATACCTCATTTTTATTTTTCTTAAATAAACTATAACATTCTCTAATATTGTCAATTTATTATCAAATATTGAAATTGGCAACAATAAATTTGATTTTTTATTAAATACTAATTTTTTCTGTTTTTCCGAGGCTTTCTTGCAAGCAGTCCAAATAGTTCTTTCATTTCTGTTTAATAATTTTGCAATTTCACAATAATCCATATTAAGATTTTCTTTCATGTATTTACTAATTGATTCTAATGCTCCTAGTTTATTTACAAAAATTCCTATAGGAATTTCAATCTCTAATTTTAAGTCAATTAAATCAGATAATTCTTTATTATTCAATGAATATTTCTTTTTGATTTCAAGAATTAATAATCTAATTATTTTTTCTTTTTCCTCAGAATAATCTTCCTTTAGTTCTTCTGAAAGTATATTCAATGCTTTCACAAGTTTATTATTTTTATTTATCTTCTTCCTTTTTCTATAAGTCAGTGCAACCAGTAATATCCTTATTGTCCAAGCACCTTCATTAAAAGTGGAATATTGTTGCTGACCCAATTCAAGACCGACTTTCCTTATACAGATATACAAGATCTCCTGACCAGTAACATTATTATTTATTGAAAAATTTCCTGAGGGAAGAATTGCTCCAACAATAGTTGTATATTCTGAAGAAGTCATGTTCTGTGCTGTTTTATTTGATGAATCACATTCAGGTTTTGCTGCTCCTGTAAGATTTCCCAAACTAAAATTTGCAGCCCACAATCCCAAAGTACTTATTGTTTCACCAATAAGATTAGTTGCATTAATTTGTAAAGTATTATAATTTATATCTTGATTTCCCGTGTTATTAAGAGTTATCCAATTAGTAGGAGTTTGATTTGTTGTCCCGGGTTCAAGAGTCCCAAAAGTTAAATTACCTGGACCACTAACAAATCCTGTAACCATGTTTATTGTTATATTCGTGGAATCATTGCTTGCCCATAAATCACTACTATCCTTAAGACTTACATTAACTATCCAAACTCCATCGCTGTCCCACCACCACATTGTCACATTGCAAGTATAGTTTGCATCATTTCCAAAACCCTGGAATTGCACACAAGCAGTATTGTTTATTCTTCCAATCCCGGAATTTGAAATATTTATCATTACTGAATCATTAACTAAATCAGCAATCCCATTAGCATCTGTAACAGAAAAATTAATTGTTAGGTTAGTATTGCTCGGACCATCATTTGGAGTTACTGCAGAAGACCAATTCCAAACCCGTGTTATTGTTGGTGCAGAAGCAGGAGAAGTTACATTAACCCACCAAGTATCTGAAGAAGAAGTGTAATTTTGGGAACTTGAATAAATACAGGTGATATTTTCTATCTGAACAGTATTAAATGTTGTAGTATTCCCAATTGGAGAAGTTCCATTGTTAATTAAAATTTCATCCCTATACATAACAAGATATGCTGAAGATTCTCCAGTTATAATTGTACAATTTAGATCAATTGTAGAATCAACAGAGATACTTATGTTTGTTTGATTATAATCAAGAGTCACATTAACTTCTGATGCAATTGGATTTATCGTAACAATAAATGTTGTTGAGGTTGCTGAATAGTTTTCATTTCCAGGAGTAGAATAATTTGCTGATATTGTTCCTACACCATAAACAGCATTTGAAATATTCAATGAACAAGATAATTCAGATGGACAACCTGA
>JBDRCH010000002.1:0-64174 GCA_043821945.1 archaeon | reverse complement strand
TGTTCCTACACCATAAACAGCATTTGAAATATTCAATGAACAAGATAATTCAGATGGACAACCTGAACCAGTAAAATCTGTTGTATCCCCATATTCTATTGGAGTGCTAGCACTTAAATCCAAAACTAATGAAGAATTTTTGTTCACTATCAAAGTGAATACTCCTATGCTTGAATTAGTAGTGTAATTTGTTCCAGCAGTTGCATTATAAATATAATTATAAGTTCCCGCCCCAAAAATAATTGTATTATCTGGATTTGTTACACTTGCTCCATCCCTGAACAAACCATAACCGACATTATCATCTCCCATGTTACTTTCACTTCCTTCAACATTTCCTAAAGCAGGATATTCTATAGGAGAAATTCCTGAGATTGAACCTTGAGGAACTGCTTGGTTAATAGTATAATCATAAATTAAACTCGTATTGAGATTATGGTCTGTTCCACTTCCATAAGCACCCCAATTATAAGAATGAACTCCTGCTGATAGATCTCTTTTTGTCCAATTATAAATATCTGTTGACAAATTAGTTGCAGTACGATTACTCCCATCAAATTGTATCCATACTGTTCCATTTGTGTCTGCAATAGTTGTGTTAAATTCATATGTCGCTCCTTGAGAATATATTGGTGAATCTGCAGGAGTTTCTGTAAAAGAAGAAAATGTAGGATAAGTAAAATCTGGTGCTTTAACTTGCAAATTCGCAGTTATCGCACCATTTCCGCTTTGATCCCCTGTCCACCCTCCTCTATAAGTAGATGCTCCTAAAGTACATCCCCTAACTGTCCATGTTATTGTCATTGCAGCATTTATGTTAGTGCATGAAACTGTATAATCTGCTGCACAACTACAGCCAGCAGTAATACTACAACCAGTTAAATTTACTTGATTGCTTCCACAAGAAGTTGTTATTTGAGAATCTGCTGTTGTTTCTAAAAAAATAGTTCCACTCCATCTTCCTGTTGTGGTAACCTGAAGATTAACTGTTGTTTCCTGTCCTATATTTATTGGAGTTTGTGCAAAAGGGCCAAAACCATTTTCAGTAATACTAGAGGCATCATGAATATAATCGTAAACAACATCCCCTCCAATAGATTTCAAGTCAAATACTGATTGATATTCAGTGTGATTTAATTCAATATAATATATCCCAGTTGTTATATTTTCTATTTTTCCCACAACAAAGTCAGAATCCTTTTCATAAACTTCTATTGTTGCTTGTTCTGTACCGTGAACATAGATATCTATAACATTTCCAGAAATCAAATCTTTTTCAAAATATGCTCTTACATAATTATTTTTTGGAATAGTATAAGTTAAATTATCCACCTCTTTGACATAATCATAAATATTTTCAATAAATTTTCTCCCTGGGTTAAGATGTTCTGCATTAATTATAACTATCCCTATTTCAAAAGTCTGATTGCTTAAAACAGGAGCAATCCATTCAATATAATCATAAATCCCATTTGAATCTCTGTCTTCAATATTCTGAATTGGAATATAACTCTCATTCTCAACCCAATAAATTTTCACACGAGAAGAATCATCAATATTCAGATCCTCACTTAATTCAGTAAATGACAAAACATTTTCATAATGAACATACTCTGGACCAACAATTTTTACTCTTTTACCTATTTCAGTCAATTCTTCAATTGCATAAGGTGCAGGGGTTTCATATTCAATTTCATAATTTTTTGCATTATCTTCAATAATAATTTCTTTAAATTCTTCTGTATCTTCAATATCAACTGCTCTTCCAGTTATTTTTGAAAAAAGATTTTTGAAAAAATCAAAAAAAGAACTTTTCCTCTCATTAGAAATAATTTTCCCAGTTATTTTAAAATTTGATATTTGTTTTTCAGAAGAAGAAGGCTCCAAGGAAGGACTCGAATCTTCTGGAGCTTCTTCTTTTATTTCTGAATTTGAAAGTTTATTCACAGTTATATTTTCAGCTTGTTTTGGAACTTTAACTCTTACAATTCCCTGTTCTAACAATTCAACATTCTTTTTCCACTTCACAGGTTGCCCAATAACTGCTGGATATTGTTGAGTTTTAATTATTACATTTTCTTCTGCTATGATTTCACTTATATCTTCTCTTGTTGTGATTTCGGTTGCATTTCTTTTAGTTATGATTTCAGTTACCTCTTCATCTACTCTAATTTTAGTTATATCTTCTGTTATTATTTCAGGGAGGGTTTTGTATTTTATTTCATTCAATATTAATTTTGAATTTGAGATTTCTATTCTCAGTAAATATGAAGATTTATTTAAATTAAATATAGAAAGATCACAAGTCTCTTCACATAAACCACTAAATTCTCTTATTTCAATCTCTCTTAGAGGTTCTTCTTTTTCAGAGAGAGGAGATTCTTGGGAAGGACTCGAATCTTCTAGAATCTCCTCGTTTATGTCTGAATATGATTCATTAGTCTCTTCTTTTACATCAAAAGATTCATTGATTTTCACTTCTGTTTCTCCAACAACTCTACCAACAATTTTAAAAAAACCAAAAAACTTTTTAAAAAAATCAGAAGTTCCTTTATTTTCTTCATCAACAATCTGTCCTGTAATTCCTTTTATTTTTTTTATTTTAGAGCTATCTAAAATCAATAGATCATCCAGATATATTTTAACTTCTCCACTTCCTTCTATTAGTCCAGATAATTTCACAGAAAATAAAGTCCCTTGATTTTCAAGCAACCATTCATAGATTGTTGATTGATTTGATTCAAAATTTAATGATTGTGTAAATTCTTGTTCTTGTGTGACAAATCCAATTAAAGTTGGACGAATGTAAAACAAAAAAGAGATTAGAACAATAGAAAAAAAACCCAACAAGATATATCTTTGGATAATCTTCTTCTTTTGTTTCTTTAATTTTTGTTCACAGGATATTATCTCTTGATCATAGTATTCTATCCATTCGTTAATTGTTTTTCCATCTCTTTTAGAATAAATTATTTCTATATGTTTTGAATAAGAAATCTTTCCTTTTGAGTAGATCTCTTTTAGTCTTTGTAGATAAAGTATTAATTCTCTTTTTCTTTTTTCAGAAACCTTTATTCTTTCTTTTAATTCTCCAGCTACAGCTTTTGCTAATCGAGTTCTTCCCATTACTTATTATGTATGTAATAAGTATTATAAAACTTCCGATAATTATAATAATTACTTATTATGTATGTATAAACAGATAAAAAATAAAAGATTCACAAGAATCACTTTCCTAATTTAACAGCAGTTCCATAAGCTAACATTTCTGAAGCACCCTGCATTACCATTGAAGTTGAAAATCTCATTCCTATCACAGCATCAGCACCAATCTCAATCGCAGAATTAATCATTCTGTTAAAGGCCTCATCTCTCGATTGAGCAGTCATGTCAGTATAAGTTTTTATCTCTCCTCCAACAAGATTCTTAAAACCAGCACCAATATCTCTTCCGATATTTCTTGCCCTAACAGTGCTTCCTCTAACAACCCCTAAAACTTTTACAACTTTCATTCCAGGAACTTCATTACTCGTTGTTACAATTACCTCACTCATTCTTCTTACCCCCTTTCATATTTATTTCTTCAATAACATCTTCTTTTTTATTTAAAAAAATAAAAATTCCAATAACAAAAATAGGTATTCCATAAATCAAAAGAACAAACCAAAAAAATGAAGCTATCACTAGAGATAAACCAATTACAATCATACTTATCCCAGTTATTGTTCTACTTACATTATTCATGCAAAAACATATTCTTCAAAGTTAATAAATTTAACTCTCAATCCTAATTGCTTTTCCTTTAATAATTGATTCAGAAATTTTCTTTCTAGCACTCTTCAACAATCGAGAAAAAGTCGGCTGAGAAATTCCCATCATCTTTCCTGCTTCTCCTTGTTCTATTTCATCTAAATCAACAAGACGAATTGCTTCAAATTCAGCAAGAGTTAACACAATTTCATCTAAATTTTTTAATCTCGCTCCAGCTGGTTTAAAATAATTTGCACAAGGTTTCCCTCTAACTTTTCTTCTAATACATGGTCTTGGCATTTTGTTAAAAGAAAAAAACTATTTAACTTTTTTCAATGCACTCTCTAGTTCTTTTTTCTCTGTTTCAAGTTCAGCAAGTTCTGCTTCAAGGATTTTCTTCTCTTGTTCTGAAGTAAGATTCAATTGCCCACTAACAAAAAATCCTCTTCCAAATCCTCTTCTGAACCCTCTACAACTACCAAATCCTCTTCCAGTCATAGGTCCTTGTCCCAAAGGCCCTGTTTGATCTTGTTCAGGCATTTTAGTTCTCCTAGTATCTAAAACACTTAATTTAGTTATGCTCGAAATTAATCTCGGACATCATAAGAATCTTTGATTCTTGTTATGAATACATATTCATTAAACTATTTAAATGTTTCGTTCAATCCTTGAGAGAACAATGAAAATCTTTGATTTGATTTAATATAAACACTCCTAACTATCTTTCTAGAATCTCTGCCTTATCATCATCAATTAGAATCTTAGCAATTTCCTTAGGGATATTTGCAATCTGATCTTTTAAATAAGGCCCCATCTTCTGACCATCAAGATCAACAAATTCTTCAACATCTTCCTTAAAAATTATCAATTCATTTTTAGTTTCTTCTTTATTTTTTCCATTAAGAATTTCATTAAAACTAATATCAGAGGATTTCATACAACTAATCAAATTCTCAAATAATTCTTTTTCTAAAGTGAGCATATTATCAAAATCCTGCCTAGAAATTCCTGTCTCAACTGCAATCAAAACTAAATTCAAAATTTTTTTTCTCCTTCTCAAAATCAACTCATTAAAAAGAGTCGTAGCATTTTCAAGTTGTTTTTTTGTTTTAACAATAACATCAGATATACCAGTATCTTCTTTAGAAGCAATTTCTCTTTTTTCCTTCAAATAATCAGCAACATCAACAATAAAAGATTTAGATAATTTTTGCAACTGATCAGAATATCTCTCTTTTCTAGAAGCTTCGTAAATATCATTGTAAGTTATCATAATTTTTAAAGGGTTGAATGATTTTTAATGATTACTATAGTAGAAAACGAGGTTAGTTAAAATTAAATAGACCCGTCAAACCACCATAATTTAAATTGATGGGTTCTAAATCAAACTTACTAAGCCAGTCCTTTAATTTTTCATAATCATTTTCACGGATTATTTTTTCTTTGTTCAATTTATCAAAAACCCATTCTAAAAAAAACTCAAATTTACTATTTAACACAACTTCTTCTTTTATTTTTTTCTTAAGAATTTTATTGAAAATTTCATACAACACCCCAATATTATTAAATAATACTAGATAATTTCTTAATTCTTTTGTGATTTTTTTACCAGAATATTTAAATAACTATGCTAAATTCTCAATAATAATTCGGGTTTTTTATAACAGGTAGATTTTTATAAATGTTTTCTTTTAATTGTTGTAATATGAAAAAAACGACTGTCCCAGATTTGTTTTGGATTTTCATAATTGCACAAATTGCTCTTTATTACTTATTCCCCATAAAAAAGATAATAATCTATCCTTATACATTAACGGGAATTCCTTTGATATTGATTGGGCTGTATTTGAATTGGGTTTGGGTTGCAGATAGATTTAGAAAAGAAAAAACAACAATAGGCCCAAATGCCATGCCTTCAAAATTTGTATCTGATGGCCCATTCAAATTTACAAGAAATCCAACTTATTTAGGAATGGCTTTAACATTTATGGGGGTAGCGATACTTCTTGGTTCTATTTCAACATTTATCATTCCAATTATCTTTATTGTCTTAACTGATAAAACAGTTATTCCTATTGAAGAAAAAAATATGGAAAAGAAATTTGGCAAAAAATATCTTGAATATAAGAAAAAAGTTAGAAGATGGATCTAGTTCAATAACAAAATCCCAAAAATATTATCATGTTTTTACCAGAATATTTAAATAACTATTGAAAAAGTGTGGGAATTATTAGGAATTTTCAAAACTTTTTATTAAAAGATAGGTTTTTATAATATATTTTCTTAAATAATTAATGAAAAAAGAAGTGATAGTTTTAGTTTTATTAGGGATATTATTAGTTTCACCTTTAGTTCTTGCTCAGGAACAATCCCAAACTTATTTAGGGTTTAGTAGATTTGTTGATAGTGTTAAATTAACTTTTTCAGGAGGAGATAGTAAAGTTCAGTTGGCATTAGAGATAAGAGAAAAAGAAGTTAATTCTGCGATGATTAATGTTCAAAATCAAGAAAAAGAAAAAGCTATTAAAAATTTAGAAAATGCAAAAGAAAAGCTTCAGATTGTGCAGGAAAAAGTTTCTTTAGATACTTCCGAAGAAGTTAAATCCAGTACTGAAGAAATAGTTAATAAAGTAAATAAAGATGAAACTCTTCTAGAGTATTTTGATGAATATATTTTAGAAGAGGAAAAAACACAGCTTACAGCTGTTCTTACTGAAAAAACTTATGAGTATTGTAGTGAATTAGCGAAAGAAGATTTTGCTTTAATGTTAAAAGATGAGGAATGCAATCCTGAAACTGCACCTGAACCACTTAAAGAGGATTTAGAAAAATTAAGAGATTTGCAAGAAAGAATGTTTGTTAAATTAATGTTGGAGATTAGAAGTTGTATAGATGATCCTGGAACTTGCAATTGTGAAAATAATTTTGATGATGAAGAAAAAATAAAGTGTGAAAAAATGGTTGCTCTTGCACTTAAATGTGAATATCAAGATGATGAAGGTGCTTGTAATGAATTAAACTCTTTGAATGTTCCGAAAGCAGAAAGTTTTGTTCCGAAGTTTTTGATGAATTTGTTCAGAGCAAAAGAAGAGCAGATGTTATGGGGAGAAACACCTTCAGATTGTGTTCCTGAAGAATGTTGGAATGAGAATGACAAACCAGAATGTAGGCAATATGATAAGTTTAAAGAAACAGAAAAGGATTGGGATGAATATGGGAATTTTATAGGAACAAGAAATAAATGTGGGAAAGAAGGTTCAATACCCACAATGAGGGAATCAATTCCTCAATGTTTTGATGGCGATGTTTTTTTAGAAGAAAAATGTGGTAAAATTACAATGGTTGAAAATGAGGAAGGTTTAATAAATTATATTATTGGAAAAGAAGTTAAAAATACTATTGATGAATTTGAAAATAAATCAGAACAAAATAAAATTGATGTTAATGGTACTGAAGGTAGAACGATGGTAAATGAGATAAAACAAGAAATGAATCAGATTAAAGAACAGATAGCAGAAAGAACTTTTGCTCCTGGAACTTCTGGAATTGGTGAAGGAAAACAAGATGTTCAGAATGTTGTTGTAGAAGAAGGAGAAAGCTCTGGAGATGATAATCTAAAGCCTGAAGTTAAAACAGATGTTGCTTCTGGAGGACACGAAGAAAATAATGTGATTGATGAGAGAGACACTGGAAGTAATGAAGTTGTTGGAAATGATGGTTCTGCACCAGGAGATACTGATGAAGGAAATGATGTAATTACAAATAATATCAACCCATAAAGTTTTGATTTCCCAAAAATATTTTCATGTTTTTACCAGAATATTTATATTTTCTATATTGTTCATCTTCAATTGTAAATCTAAATCAATTTTTTAAATATATAATTCAACAAATTTTCTAATAAAATTTTCATCTCTTTTACTAACCATCTTTTTATTTGACAAATCCCACTTTGCTTAACAAATCATTTCCCATAATTCTCCCCAAAGTTCCTTTTCTAGCTTCTCTTTCACAGAATTTTTTCTCTTTAGGGGGAGAATCATTATAAAACAAAACAGGAACAGAATCCGACGAATGTGCTTTTAATTTACAAGGGGTTGAATGATCTGCAGTGACAACAACTTTGATTTTTTTAGGAGGAGCAAATTTCCTCAAGAATTTAAACAAAGTTTTGTCAATATATTCTAACATCATTTTTTTCTCAACAGGCTTATTATCATGACCTGGGAGATCTGTCTCTTTAATATGAACATAAGCATAATCAAATTGCTTGTAGGTTTTTTTCAAAATTTTTATATTAAAACTACATGCTTTTTTCAAACCATCGTATAAATTTTGATAAGCATCTAAACCAATTAGTTTAGGATATTCAAAAGAAAAAACTTGCATTCCACTGATATGAGAAAAACCTATTTCAAGAGGCATATAACTTGGTGAAACCCATTTCTTATAAAATTTTAACTTTGGAATTTCAATTCCAGGACTTCTAACAAGAAGATAATTAGCTGGCATTAAACCCCTCTTTCTTCTTTCTTCATTAATTGGGTGCTTATCTAAAATTTCATGAGCTTGACTCAAAAATTCATTAACAACATTAACAGTGTATTGAGAATTCTCTTCATCATCAGAAGGTTTGCAAGGTCGAATTTTATCATTTCCTAAAAGTTTTCCTTGAGTATAAGTTATATCATTTGGAATAAAATTATCTGAAAAACCACCCCTAAAAACCAAAACCCCTCTATGTTGAATTGTTGGTTCAAAATCAAATTTACAAGAAAGTTTAATCTTATTGTTCAATGATTTAGCAAGAAATTCAGCTTCAGCAGTTGTTAAGGTTCGTCCTGATCTTCTATCAAGAATATTTCCTTCTTTCTCAGAATCAATTGTTGCAAAATTAGTTCTCAAAGCAAGATCCCCTCTTGTTAATTTCAAACCAACTCCTCTTGCTTCTAATTGTCCTCTTGTACTTGAGATTAAATTATTTCCAAAAATAGAAACAATTGCTTCATCAGATTCTGGCACAAATCCTGGTTTAACAGGATACATCACACCCATCTCACCTCTTGTAGCTAAAAAATCAAGATTAGGGGTCTTTGCTACTTCTAAAGGTGTTTGACCCTCAAGTTGAACACAAGGCAAATCCCCCATCCCATCGATTATCACTAATATACCTTTCATTTAGATTTACTTTCTTGTTTAAATTTAATTAAATAAAAAATTTTCGATTTTGTTTTCATATGAATATAAGATACCTATTATTTATAAGAATTTGTATTCCACAAATCAATAAAAATTAACTAACAAGATAAAAACTGCTCATATCATTATAATGTAAACTCAAAGATTTTCCTTCAGTATCTTTCATGGTATAAACAAAAATATCTTCTATATCAGAAATAATTCCGATAACCCATCCTTTATGAAAATCCCTAATAAAAGCTAATTTTTCTAAATTTTTCTTCAAAGCATTTCTGACTCTAACTTCATGATTGATTAATAAATCAGCAAAATCATCCTTAACACCCTTATAAAAATCAACTTTTTTTAGCTTCATAAACTAAAAAGCAAAATACCCTATAAAAAGATTATTGTAAGATTAGTTAAGATTATAAATATCTTTTATCTCTTCAAATTATGTTTAAATCACTAAAAGAAAAACTTAGCAATTGGGCAAAAAAAGTATCTGAAAAATCAGAAGAAAAATTTGATGAAGAACATGAAGAAGAAGTTCCTAAAGAGATAATCCCTCAAACAAGATATAATGTTGGATTCCTTAAATTTGAGCCAGATTTAGATCAAATAAAACAAATAGAGGAAAAATTAATAAAAGAGGTCTCCTCTTCTGAAAAAAAAGAAACTCTTTCAGATATTAAAAAAGATAAAAAATCATTCTTTAAACAAGTTACTTCAAAAATAAATAAGATAAAAATAACTGATAAAGAATTCGAAGTTTATTCAGAAGAACTTGAAATGTTACTTTTAGAGAATAATGTTGCATTAGAAGTAACTGAAAAAATGATCCAAGAATTAAAAGAAAAAATAATTGGAAAAGAATTATTAAAAAAAGAAATAGAAGAAGAAATTAAAGATTTATTTAAAGAAATAATCAATGAGATATTAATTGAACCTTTTGATTTAGTTGAAAAAATAAAAGAAAAATCCAAAGAATCAAAAGAACCTTATGTTATTTTATTTTGTGGAATAAATGGTACAGGAAAAACAACAACACTTGCAAAGATTGCAGAATCGCTTAAAAAACAAAACATATCTTGTGTTCTTGCTGCAGCAGACACATTTAGAGCAGCTTCAATTGAACAATTAAAAAAGCACGGAGAAAAATTAGATGTGAAAGTAATTTCACAAGGATATGGATCTGATCCAGCAGCAGTAGGTTTTGATGCAATAAAATACGCAAAAAAGAATTTTATCAATTGTGTGTTGATTGATACAGCAGGAAGAATGCACACTTCAAAAAATTTATTAAAAGAAATAGAAAAAATTTCAAAAGTAACAAAACCAGACACAAAAATATATGTTGGAGAAAGTTTAACAGGAAACGACGCAATTGAACAAGTAAAAAGCTTTGACTGGAGCATTGGCATTGATGGGATAATTCTAACAAAAGCAGACATCGACGAAAAAGGAGGAACAGCTTTATCAGTAGGTTATATCACAAAAAAACCAATTCTCTACTTGGGCATAGGTCAAGAATACGATGATATTGAAGTATTTGATAAGAAGAAATTTATTGAAAAATTAGGGTTGTGAAAAGTTTCTGGAGCGAAGCGGAAGAAATTTGGGAAATTTGCTCGGCTCGCAAATTTCCTCATAAGCCCTGTTAATTGCCCCGAGCCGATAGGCGAGAGCGCAGCGTGCCGACGAGCGAACCCTTTAAGCCCTGTTAGTTCCCCCCGAATACTTGGAGGGGTTGGATTTTAGTGCAACGTTCCGAAGGAAAAATCCAAAGTCAGCCGAGGGCATTATAAGTATTTTTTAATTTTTTTGAGGTATAAATTATTAAGGCCGCCAAGTCTGAATATTACTACAGAATCAATTTTATTTTTTTTACAAAAAGATAAATCCTTGTCCAAATTTTCAGGTTTTAAAATTGGTTCATTTCCCAGAATTCCAATCGCAATAGTTCCTAAACCAATCTGAAGATTTTTACCCAATTCCAAAGAACGTTTAGTAATATATTGTTTTATTTTTTTTAAAAGAAATTTATTTTTAATCATACTTGAATAAAACATTACTATCTTCTTATGGGGATATTTTCTTATAGGATAAGAAACACCTAGCCACTCAAATTTCTTTTGAACTATTTTACTTGGAATTGGGTATTCAGCAGTTAAGATTTGGATATTCAATTTTTTTGAATCTGTAAAGATTTTCTTAATAAGTTTTTTATTTTTGAAAAAAGAAAACAGATTCCAAAAAAATAATTTTGGACTCAAAAAAGGAAGTTCTAAATCAATCAAAATTTTAAGAGATTTATCTTTTTTATTTTTGAGCAAATCATCATATAATTTTTTTAATTCAAAAGTGTATGAGAATGGCGAAAACCAATAAGATTTCTCTAGAATTGGCCAGTATCCTACTTCGACTTTTGAATTAATACTTAAGATTTTCTTTTTGATATGATTGAATTCTTCTAAAGACTTGGCGGCTACATAGATTAATGATGGAAAATTTATTAGTTTTAGCTTTTCTAAATTTTCCTCATTAGGAAATTCCTCAAAAAAATTAACCTTCATAAATTAAAAAATAGTTAAGAAGTATATAAGCATTGTGCCCTCGGCTGATTGAAACTAACAACTTTTAATCGAACTTTTCCAAAAATTATATAAAGATTTATTCATTATATTATGTATGAATAAAGAAGTAAGTTCTATTAAAAATGAATATGAGAATTACTTAAAACTACATAATTTCTCTCAAAAAACAATAAAATCATATAATTTAATCATAAGTGATTTTCTTAAAAGTTCTAATAATATCTCAAATAATGATGTTAAGGAGTATATTTTAAATGCAATTAATAAAAAACAAAGTACAAGCTACATAAAACAAAAATATGCTGTCCTAAAATTACTATTTAATCTTCTTGGAAAATCTCAAGAATTTGATCTTCCAAATTACAAAAGAGAGTCAAAAATTCCAGAAGTTCTAAATAAAGAACAAACAAAAAAAATTATCCATTCAATCACCAATAAAAAACATAAGCTTATGATAAAATTAATGTATGCAGGAGGCTTAAGAGTTTCAGAACTCCTAAATCTTAAACCCAAAGATATAGATATAGAAAGAAAAGTCTTAATTGTGCGTCAAGGAAAAGGGAAAAAAGACAGGATAACCCTTTTTCCAAAAAGTTTAGAAAAAGAACTTTTAACTCATTTATTAAAAGAATCTCCTAAAAATTATCTTTTTGAATCAAATAGAAATAAAAAATATTCTTCAAAAACAATTGAAAAAATAATAGAAAAATCTTCCAAAAAAGTTTTACAAAGAAAGATACGCCCCCATGTATTAAGGCATTCGTTTGCCACTCACCTTCTTGAAGCAGGAATTGACATAAGAAAAATTCAAAAACTACTCGGTCACAAAAACTTAAGAACAACGCAAATCTATACCCACATAGCAAAATCAGATTTAGAAAATATTAAAAGCCCTCTAGACAATTTAAAAATAGATTAAAATGCTAGAAAAACTAGGAGAAGTGTTAAAAAAAGCAACAAACAAACTAGCTAATGCTATATTTCTAGACAAAAACCTAGTTGATTCAATTGTAAGAGACCTGCAAAGAGCACTTATAGAAGCAGATGTAAATATTATCTTAGTTAAACAATTAAGTGATAAGATAAAAAAAGTAGCACTAGATGAAAGAATAAAAGAAATAGAAAAAAAAGAACATATAATAAAACTCTTACATGATGGACTTGTGAATATTCTTGGGGAATACAAACAATTAAAATTAAATTCAAAACAAAATAGAATTATCCTTCTTGGATTATATGGGGCGGGTAAAACAACTACAATTGCCAAATTAGGAAATTACTATGCAAAACGTGGGAAAAAAGTCGCCTTAATTGGTTTAGATGTGCACAGACCAGCAGCAAAGGAACAACTAAAACAATTGGCTGAAAAAAACAAATTAAATTATTTTATTGATTTAGAAGAAAATGATGCGGTTAAAACATGGAAAAAACTTGAAAAACAATTAAAGGATTACAATTTAATTCTAATCGACACTGCTGGACGCCACAATTTAGATAAAGAATTAGAAAAAGAAATAAAATCTTTAAGTAAAGAAATAAATCCCACAGAATCAATTTTAGTAATGCCTGCTGATATTGGTCAAGCAGCAAAAAAACAAGCCCAGGAATTCAAAGAAGCAGTGGATATTTCAGGAGTTATTATTACAAGGATGGATTCTTCTGCAAAAGCAGGAGGGGCTTTGACAGCCTGTGCAGAAACTTCTGCACCAGTTTATTTTATAACAACAGGTGAAAAAATAAATGACCTTGAAGAATTTAATCCAAAATCATTTCTCTCAAGACTTCTTGGAATGGGGGATCTACAATCGCTAATAGAAAAAATCAAATCAGCAACAGATGAAAAACAACAAAAGAAAATACAAAAACGCCTTGAAGAAGGAAAACTCACTCTTGATGATGTCGTGGAACAAATCAAATCAATGAATTCTTTAGGTGGATTTGATAAAATTAAGGGAATGATTCCTGGTTTAGGCAATGCAAAAATTCCAGAAAATTTAATGGACACGCAACAGCAAAAAATTGCAAAATGGGAGCATATTATAAAATCAATGACCCCAGAAGAAAAAGATAATCCAGAAATTTTAAAAAAACAAACTTCCAGAATTTCAAGAATTGCTCAAGGTGCAGGAGTAAACAATTCTGAAATTCGCTCACTTCTAAAACAATATGATATGCTAAATGAAATGATTAAATCTCAAACAGAAATTGATCCAGAAAAAGGGATGAGCCAAAAACAAATGATGAAAATGGCAAAGAAATTTATGAAAGGGAAAAAGATGAGATTTTAAGAAGAATTTTTTACTGCTTCACGAAGTTTATAGGCTTCGTTTTCTCTTGCATCAACAGTTCCATAATCATCAAGAACATCTACTCTAATATTTGCACTAGTTGAATTAAAAAAAGTGGCAGTATTTACTAATTCTAACTCTTGATTCTTTATTCTCATATACTAATGTTCTTGGGTTCTCCTTGAGATCAGGAGAATCTCCTATGGTTCGATAGTTTTTCGAAACCAAAAAACTATCTAAGGATCCAGCAATTCTTATTACATTAGATATATTCATACCTTCAAAATTCATATTTATAACATTCATAAGATGTCAATAAATAAAAACTATTTAAAGATAATTACAATGAAATATATATGACTCAAAAAATAATAGCCCAAGGAGCAGAAGCAAAAATAATTCTTTCAAAAGGCATTATCACAAAAGACAGAATCACAAAATCATATAGAATTCCTAAATTAGATAAAACGATTAGAAAAAGAAGAACTCGCTCAGAAGCAAAACTACTAACCAAAGCTTCACAAAATATTAATTGCCCGTTTCCAATTGAAATTCAAGAACACAAATTAATTCTTCCCTACATCAAAGGAAAAAAACTCTCAGAACACCTTGATGAACTTCCTATAAAAAAACAAAAGCAAATTCTAAAGCAAATTGGAACAGATATTGCAAAACTTCATGACCAAGATATTATTCACGGAGATCTCACAACAAGTAATATTATTTTATTTGAAAACAAGATATACTTAATAGATTTTGGTCTCGGATATTTTAATGGAAAACACGAAGACAAAGCTGTTGATATTCATCTTCTAAAACAAGCACTTGTTGCAAAACATTTCAGACATGCAGAAGAATTATTTAAAGAAGTTTTAAAAGGATACAAGAAATCTAAAAACTCAAAAATAGTTCTTGAAAGACTTAAAGCGGTTGAAAAGAGGGGAAGATATAAGGGTTAAATAGCTCACTTGAATTCGTTCGCTTCAAACATTCAATAACAGACGAGTGAGGATTTTATATCTAACTCTCGAATCTGGAAAGTTCAAATCAAATAGTCTTGCCAGATGTAGAACATTTTATCCTATAGCCCCACCAGGATTCGAACCTGGGTCCCTAGCTTTCTTCGCAAAGCGATGAACCCAAGATGCGTGCATTTTGCGCCAAAGGCTAGTATTCTTGACCACTGAACTATGGGGCTCTAACAACAAAAGAAGAATTCTATTTTTAAGACTTTTGATGCTAATTCCCAAAAACACTCCTATAATAAACTTCTCGATTAATCTCTTGTCTTTTAGGATTGATCCATTTATCCAATCTCTTTAATTTAGATGCCTTATACTTTTCCCCAATTAAAATAGCTCCAAGATGTTTATACTCCTCACTAGCTTTTGATTTAGGCTTAGAACTTGTAGAAGGAGTAAACTCAGATAAAGCCTTCAACACATTAATATCATAAGGAATAACCGCCAAAACAGGCACTTCTAAAGTGCTTTCTATATCTTCAAAAGACAATTCAAATTTTTTACCATATGCCTTATTAATAATTAATCCATCTATCTTAGTTCCTCTCTGTTTGGCTAATTTAATAGCTTTCAGGGTTGTGCTTAAAGTAGGATAATCAGGGGTTGTCACAACAATAAGCCTATCAGAAGCTAGCATTACTGCAAGAGTTTCATTACCCAGTGAAGGAGAAGAATCAATAATTATTGAATCGTATTTCCTTTTCAGATCTTTTATTTTATCTCTTAATAAAAAAGGGTTAACTTCTAAATTACTAAAAAGCCCTGAAGGAATAACATCTAAATTATCAAGACCATAAACAGCTTCACTGATATTTGCTTTTCTAGCTAAAACGTCATGAAGAGTTACTTTTGGATTAATAATATCCAAATATAAGCCCAAATTAGGGGCAGATAGATTTCCATCGATCAATAAAACTTTCTTATTGAAATTAGCAATAGAGTCCCCAAGAGCAGTAACCACAGAAGTTTTTCCAACACCACCCTTCAAACTAATAACACCAATTACTTTCCCCATACCCTATTTAGTTTATTATTATTTAAATATCTTTCAGATATAGCAAAACTTTAAAAATCAAAAATTACAACTTATTAAATGGCAAAAAAAACAGGAATAGAATTAGAAGAAAAACAAGATGAAGGGGGGAATATAAAAAAACCAAAGAAGATTTCCCAATTAGAATTTGAAAAAAAAGTTTTAGAACTAGCTGAAAAAGAGTTAACAAGTGAAAAAATCGGTGAAGAATTAAAAAAACAAAATGTCCATTCAAAAAACTATAAAAAGAAAATTTCTAAAATTTTAAAAGACAATAAAAAATATATAAACCCTGATTTAAAAAATGTTGAAAAAAAATTAGAGAGAATCAAAGAACATTATGAAAAAAACAAGCAAGATAAAAGAGCAATGAGAGAAAAAGATAGGGTATTTGCACAATTTAGGAAACTGAAAAAATATTTTAATGTTCAATAAATTAATTGATTTTGAATAAATTTTAAAATGCAAAGAGAGGTAAATTTATTAAAAACAGAAATAAAAATCATTAGCAAGAAATTTCTTGAAGATAATGATGAAATTGAAATTATAAGTCACTTTGATACCGATGGAATTACCTCTGCAGCAATAATGATAAAAACATTAAAAGAATTGGATAAAAAATTTTCGGTAAAGATTATCAAAAGTCTTGAACAAGAATTTATTTACTCATTACCAAAAAATAAAAAAATTCTCTTTTTAGATTTGGCTTCAAGCAGTCTAGATCATATTAAAGAAGCGAGATTAAAGAATATTTTCATAATAGACCACCATGAAATACATCAAGAAATTCCAAAAGGAATTAATATTATCAATCCCAAAGTAAATAATGGGCAAAGAATTAGTGCTTCTGGATTAACCTATCTCTTTTGCAAGGAAATTAATCCTAACAGCAAAAAATTTGCAAAGTTGGCAATATTAGGGATGATAGGGGATCAATTAGAAAAAGAAATAGATACATTAAATAACGGTATATTAAATGATGGAGAAGTTCAAAAAAGAAGGGGTCTTCTTATTTATCCATCGACAAGACCTTTAAATAGAACTCTTGAATTTTGTTCAAGTCCTTTTATTCCAGGAATTACTGGAGACACAAAAGGAGTATTGGAATTACTAAGAGAAGCAGAATTAAAACCTTCAAAAACAGGATACAAAAGTTTAATAGAATTAACCCAAGAAGAAATGGAAAGATTAATTACTGCCGTGACTCTAAGAAACCCCAAAGCAAAACACAACGAGATGATAGGAGATATCTTTCTAATAAAACTTTTTAATAAATTAGAAGATGCAAGAGAATTAAGTGCAAAGATAAATGCCTGCTCAAGATTCGGAGAAACCAGCTTAGCATTAAAACTTTGTATGGAAATACCAGAAGCAAGAAAAAAAGCAGAATTAATACACGCAAAATACAAACAGCTTTTAGTTTCAGGATTGAAATTCGCAAATGAAACAGAAAAAATAAATGGAAAAGGATTTGTGATAATTAATGCAAAAAATAACATCAGAGAGACAATGATTGGAACAGTAGCAAGTATTCTCTCAAATTCTTCATTATATGAGGAAGGAACGATTATAACAACAATGGCATACTATGATGATAAGATAAAAGTATCTGCAAGAAATGTCGGAAGAAATGGTAAAAATGTTAGAGAAATCTTAAATAGTGTAATTGAAATAATCGGGGGAGAGATAGGAGGGCATAAAAACGCTGCGGGTTGTATAATCCCTCAAGAAAAAGAACAAGAATTCATAAACAAATTAAAGAGAAATCTAGAAGTTGAAATTGTTAGAATTTAAATATCACAACCTTTAAAATAGACTTATTTCTAAATATATCATGACAGAACAATTAGAAGTTGGGGATGTTGTAATGTGCACTGTTGATCGAATAGTTGGAACAGTTGTATTTGTAAAAATAGATGGAAATGGTGAAGGAAATATAATCCTAAGTGAAATAGCTCCTGGAAGAATAAGAAATCTAAGAGATTATGTTGTTCCTAAGAAAAAAATAGTTTGTAAAGTTCTAAGAATTTCCGATGAAAAAATAAATCTCTCATTAAGAAGAGTAACGCAAAAAGAAGAAAAAGAAATAAAAGAACAATACAAACAAGAGAAGAGTTCTGAAAGTGTATTAAATAGTATTTTAGGGAAAAAAGCAGAAGAAATAATCCAAGGTATATTAAAACAAAACACACTTTATAATTTTCTTCAAAAAGCAAAGGAGAATTCAAAAGAGATAGAAAATCTCCTTGGAAAAGAAGATGCAAAAAAAATATTAGATATATTAAAAAATCAAAAGCAAAAAAAAGCTATTCTAAAAAGAGAGATAAAACTGACTACAACAAAATCCAATGGATTAAGTTTGATCAAAGAAATATTAGGGAATATTAAAGAAGTAGAAATAAAATACATTTCAGCAGGAAAATATTCTATAAAGAATCAAGCAGAAGACATTAAAAAAGCTGATAATCAATTAAAAGAAATTCTAAAAAGCATTGCAGATAAGTCAAAAAAGTTAGGCGTAGAATTTAGTGTTAAAGAAAAATAATTACTCACTATTCAAAGATTACAAAAAAGCATAATCTTTAAATACCATCTAAAACCATTAGATTTATGGAAGAGTATGATAATTTCAAAGTAGTTTTAGTAGGAATGATTTACAATCCAAGAGATAAAAAAATACTGATTGGAAAAGGAAATTTAGATCCATCATCTTCAGGAGGATGGTGTTTTCCAGGAGCAAGATTAAAGCAAAAAGATGATTTAGATAAAAAACTAAAAGAAAAAATTAAAGAACAAACAGGATATAAAGTAAAAAACCTAGGATCAATATTTGCTAGGATTCCAAAAGAAGAACCCCACACATTTATAGTTTATTTCTTATGTGAAATTTTTGCAGGAGAAGAAAAACCTCAAAATGGTTTAACAGAATTAAAATGGATAAATCCAACTGAAGCAAATAAATACTTCACAGAAAATATGAATACAAGATTAAAAGAATATTTCCTAAATCTTGATTCAAAATCATTTAATTAAAATGCTTCTTAAAAAATGTTTATCTTGTAAAAAGTACACTCTAAAAAACAATTGCCCAACATGCAAAAAGCCAACAAGTAATGCCCATTATAAATTTTTTAAGACAAAAAATAATTTATTATAATCTAAACAATTTCTTCTGCTTTTCTCCAATATCTAATTGAGCAACACCATATTCTCCATCATAACCAGGCTTAACTTTTATTTTTCCTTCACGATTCCTTAAAATCAATTCAATTAATCTTTTTTCAATAGTTCTTTTTAATTCTCTCTCACTAACATTAAATAGAATATTAAATTCATTCTCAAATTCTTTAATTAATAAATTATAAATCTCCCAAACTTTCTTACTATTCATTCCATTTCCAAAATAAAGAGAAATCACTTCCTGCAAAGGCAAAATTTTGTAAAAAAGTTTTTTATTTTTATGTTCACTCTCCTCTTTTGCCAAATTTTCAACCCTGTGTTCAACACCAATAACTAATTTTCCTTTACAAATAGGACAAATTCCATTTAATTCTCTAGTTTTTTCAGGCAAACAAGAATACTTGCAACTCCTATGTCCATCAACATGATATTTTCCATAAGCAGGATCTACTTCAATAGTTCCAATAAAATCATTCTCTCTAATCTGCCTGACCAATTCATTATAAGAATCGCATTTTCTAAAAATAGTTGCTTCTCTTCCCAATCTAAATGGCCAAAAACTATGTGCATCACTAAAACTTACAATAGATTTATTCTCTAATTCTTTTATCCTCCAGTTCATTTCAGGATCTGAACTCATACCAGTTTCAATTGCGTGAATATTATCAAATTGATTTCCAAATGCTTCTCTTAAACTATCAAATCCTGAATTGCTTCCAAAAATTCCAAACCAAGGAGTCCAGATATGTGCAGGGATTATTTCAATATATTGAGAAATCTGCATCATATCTCTTGCAAAATCTTCACAGCTAATCTTAAAAATAGGACGACCATCATAATCTCTGCGACCTTTTGTGTCTAAATAAGAATTAATTTTCTCAGCAACATCTATTGAAGGAACTAATAATACTAAATGCACCCTCCTCCCTTTTTCTTGAGTATAAATTAAAGAAATTTCTCCACTGATTATAAAAGGGAATCTTCCTTCATTATCATTATAATAATAAAACTCTTTAGAATTACTCATCAATTCTTTTTTTATTTCCTCAAACCAAATAGGGTGAGTAAAATCACCTGTTCCAAGAAGACCAATTCCTTTAATTCTTGCCCATTTAACTAAATTAGGTATTGTTATTGAAGTGCTACATGCTCGAGAAAATCTAGAATGAATATGCAAATCTGCAATTAGAACATTATTAAAATCAATTTGTTGGTCCATTCAAAATAAAGATTAAAAGAAGTTAAATAGTTTATTATTTCTTTTTCTTAATAACCTTATTCAAAATAAAGCACTTACCATGCCATTTATATTGTTGAAAAGGAGTTGCTTGAAAGGAGGGATTTTTTTAAGCCAATCATCAAACGCTTTTCTTTCTCCTTTGTTAGGATTTCCGTTAAAACAAAAATAATCATCAAAAATAATAATTGTTCCATCTTGAATATAATCAGTTATAAAATTCAAAACAGGAATTGTTGATTCATATAAATCACAATCAATAAATATTATAGAAGATTTTTTTATCTTTAAATCGTCTTTTAATTTTTTATTTAAAGTTTTATCAAACCATCCTTCAATGATCTTCACATGATTTAGATCAATTCCTTTTTTGGATATTAAATATTTAAATTTATTAACTCCACAAGAATATTGACTTTCTGTAAATTGTTTTGAACAATTATCCAATCCTTTAATTTCAGGCAATCCTTCAAAACTATCAAACGCATAAAACATCCTATCTTTTGTTCCTCCAATATTCTTGAAAAAATTATAAACTCTTGCAAAATTTTTTCCTTCAAAAACACCAAATTCCAAATAATCTCCATCAATCTTATTCATCTGAACAAACTCAACACAAGTTTTTAATACTCTCTCTTGCTCAGTATATGAAAATATCTTATTAATAACTCTAAACCATTTAATTTGCCTGAATCTTGATTCAATATATTTTTTATACATTTTATTTTTTGTTCTCAGTAATTTCAGAATTATTTTCTTAATAAATCTTTTGATATAAATAAAATTTTATAAAAAATTATTTTTTTTTCTTAACAACTGCTACCACAATTGCTATAACAACTATTGCACCGATAATAATAAACCACCATCTTAAAGTGCCTTTCTCTACATTTTCTTCAGACTCTCCATTTTCTTCAGACTCAGTAGGAGTAATAGGTGTAACTTCTCCGGTAGTTGAAACAGCTTCTCCTCCTTCTGGAACTTCTTGATAGATCTTTAATATTTTAACATCTGCTTTATTGTTTGTAATCCCAAGAAGATTTACTTTTAAATCATAATAACCATCTTCATCTAAATCTACTTTAGCTTCTCCTCCAACATCCAAGGTAATCATTACAGGATTACTTGAAATTTCAATAGTAGCTGCAGTTTCTGTCAAACTCTTAACACCAATAGTGTGTATCTGAGTTCCAAGTTTAATAGTCATTCTTTCTTTGCTAGCAAGTTGCTTAGTATATCCATTCCCAAAGTCAGAATCACTAACTGAATATGTGTGTGACCAAGTTGAAGTTGTACTTCCTCCACCTCCACCACCAGAACTACTTCCTCCAGCACAAGCATCTGTTGAATAAGAAACAGTTGTTGAAGAACCTGTATTGCCTAATGAATCAGTACAAGAAACAATATAACTATAACTAGTACTACAACTTAAACCAGTTTCTGTTAGAACTTGACTCCCACCATCACTTATTGTTATAGTTGCACCACTTCTACTTGAAGTACATACTTGAGTGATATTACTTGCGTCAACAACACTAACCGCAAGTGTGAGTGATGTTCTTGTATAAGCAGACCTTGCTACTCCAACACTTGGACCTGTTTGATCAACTCTAAATCTAATACTCTCTGAATTGTTTGCACTTGCTGTTGTATCATTTGCATAAATTGTAACATTATACAATCCATCAGGATAATTTGTAATATCTAAACTCATATTATAATAACGACTTCCAGTAGAACTAACTCCGCCTTTTGTCCAATTCATTTGAGTTCCATTATGGAAATGAGAAACATTGAAATAAACAGAACTAACTGCTGCATCAGCTACACTTACATTTAAAGTAATAATCCCCGTAGTATAATTTCCATAATCAACTGTATTGACAAACTCCCCTATATAAGGAACACTACTATTATCTATTTGAACCACTATAGATGAAGAACTATTTGTATTGTTTACAGTATCATTAACATAAGGAGTTACAGTGTAATTTCCATTAGTAAGATTCTGAATATTTAAATAATAACTATAAGTACTGCCTGATCTAACTCCTTTATTAAAAAGTTCTTGTGTCCCACTTGAGTTTGTTACATTAAAATAAACTGAATCAATAATTGAAAGCAAATCAGTAGCAGTTATATTCAAAGTCATACTATTTTTATAAATTTCAGTAGTGGTATTATAATAAGTAATAGTTGTTGGTGCAGAACGATCAATAGTGATCATATAATTAGTATAATTTGCATAGATTGCAGAGTTAGATGCATTAACTATTGTTGCATTAATTGCATATTTTCCTTCAGGAATAGAAGCAATTGAAAGATTTCCTGTACAATTTCCCACAGTAGAACTATTTGAACAAGTAGTGAGAGTTCCTATTGCAGTCCATCCTCCAGAAGCATTATAATAAATAGTTGCATTGACAGCAGTAGGATTCAAATCTCCTGCAGCAAAAGTTATATTGAAATCATGTATCCAATATGAATAATTTGAATAATTAGTAGGAGTAGTTATATTAACACTACTTGTTGCTGCAGGAATTCCATAACTACAAATAACCAAAAACATTCCACAAAGAATAAACAAACAAATTTTTTTGTTAACCATCTTTCCCCTTTTTAATAATTATATTATAGAAAAAAGGGTTTATAAATCTTTTTCTCTAATAATTTTTCAAAAAATTTTAATTTTCCGTCGAGGAGCTTAAATATTTTACAAAGATAAAAGATTATAAAAATAAATTTAAAAAAATTCTATAACAAATTTTATAAAGGAAAATTTTCAACAAGAATAATGAAAAAAATATTTTTAGGTCCACCAGGTTCTGGAAAAGGGACAGCAGCCTCAAGAGTTGCACCTAAATTTGGAATTCCGCATATTTCAACAGGGGAATTATTTAGACAAAACATAGAACAAGCAACAGAAATAGGTCAAAAAGCAAAAGAATTTATGGACAAAGGTTTACTTGTCCCAGATGAAATTGTCATTGAAATGCTTAAACAAAGAATTGAACAAGAAGATTGTAAAAAGGGTTTTATTCTCGACGGATTTCCACGAACAATTCCTCAAGCAGAACAGCTTTCTGAAATAACTGAAATGGATTTAATAATCAATATGGATGTCACAGAAGAAGTTATAATTGAAAGATTATGCTCAAGAATTTGTTGTTCAAAATGTGGAAAGATATATAATTTAAGAGGAATGAATCCAAAACAAGAAGGAGTTTGTGATGATTGTGAGGGAGAAATCATTCAAAGAGACGACGACAAGCCAAAAGTTATCCAAGAGAGATTAAGAGTTTATAGAGAAAACACAGAGCCCTTAATTGATTTTTACAAAAACAAAGGAAATATAATCGATATTGTTTGTGCAAATCCAGAACAAACACCAGATGAAACTTTTCAAGAAGTAATAAATGCTATTAACAAATTTTTAGAAGAAAAAGCTAATTAGCAAAAACCCTAATAATCCTCTCAAAATATTTCTGTTTTTTTTCAGAAAAATTATTTTTTTTACCGAGGTATGTATCTCTAAAACAATTAATATGAAATATACCTTCTGGTTCCTCATTCAGTTCTTCGAATGGATTCACTTCCTTTTTACATTTATCACAAAGAGGTTTATTTCCTGTTGTTCTAACATAATTAGAATAATAATCATTCCAACTTTGAATATGTAAATTCATAAATTCTTCATCAGGAAATTCCATTAGTTTATCAATATCAAAAGTAGAACTATTCCTATCTTTAATCAAATATTTAATTAATCCCATTTATATTTCATTAACCATCACAAACTCCCCCTTCTGTGACCCAAAATACAGCTTCGTTGTCAGGTAAATTTGGACTATCAATTAATTTTGCAACTCTTGAACCTTGTTTTCCTCTTCGTAAATACATTCTATAAGTTGAAGCATGACCAACAATATTTCCTCCAATTGCAGTTGTTGGATCTCCAAATAATTGAGCAGGATTTGCCATAACTTGATTAGTTACATAAACAGCTAAATTATAAGTTTCTGCTAATTTCATCAAGTCATGCATATATCGATTTAATTTTTGCTGCCTATCTGCTAATTGTCCTCTACCAGCAAACTCTGCTCTAAAATGTGCAGTCAAAGAATCAATAATTAATAATTTGATTGGCTCTCCATTCTTAATCATCTCAGTAACTTTTTCTAAAAGAAGCATTTGATGATCTGAATTAAATGCTCTTGCAACCAGAATATTTTTCAAAACCTTTTCAGGATTAGCTCCTAACTTTTCTGCAATTTGGTTTATCCTTGAAGGTCTAAAAGTTCCTTCTGTATCAATAAAAACAGATTTGCCATTTGCTCCTCCTTTGTCTTCAGGCAATTGAACATTCACAGCCAAAGTCAAACCAAGTTGAGTTTTACCAGAACCATAAGCACCAAATGCTTCTGTGATAGCCCTAGACTCAACACCTTTTCCACCCAGTAAATTATCTAATTCCTTGCTTCCAGTAGTAATATAACTCACATTCGATCTTTTTTTTGCATATTCAACACCATCTGTAAAACCCAAATCCAACATTGTTCTTGCTGCTTGAATTGCTTTTCTTGCAACAGCACTACTTACTCCAGCAGCATCACTAAGAGTAGCAGGACTCATTACAGCCAAACTCATCATATCAAAAACTCCTGCACTCTCAAGCTTCGCAGCAACAGCGGGTCCAATTCCAGGAAGATCAGTTAACTCAGGTTCTTTGTTTTCTTTTTTAGTTGCCATCTTCAATTAAAAGGATTTTCTTTTATTTCCACACCCAAACTCTCACAAATAACCCCTCTTTCAAGGGTAGCATTTTTCTCATGCAATAAATTTTGATAACCCCTGCTACAAATAATTTTTACCTCCTTCCCTTCTCCATCCATTAAACCAAGCAAAAATTTTCCCCTCAAATAACTCGAAGAATAAAATAACTCTCTTGCTTTATTAAAATGGTTGTTTCTATTAATTCTTTCTGATACATCTCCCATAACCCATAAAACTCTCTCCTCTTTATAACCATTTATATTCTTAGAAATAATAATCATTCCTCAACAAATTCTCTTCCTTCTGTCAGCTCTTCTGGGATTCTATATTCTTCCCATTTTACTTTCTTTTTCTCAATAGCTTCTTTAAGTTTTTTCTCACTAGAACTTAATTTAGACTTCCCACTCTTAACTTCAACAAAAACAACTTCATTAATATTTTTTTCATCCATTCCATTAAAACAAATTAAATCAATGGGCTTTCCAATAAATCTGCATTCAGTAGGAGAATAAGGAAAATCAGGTAAAAAAGGTGCTAATTGTTCAGAGAACTGGCCTCCTAAAACAGCTCTTGATCTAATTATTGCATCTTTTCGATAACTTGGCAACTCAGCCTCCCATTCTTTATGTTTTCTAAAACCCCCAACTTTCTGTCCAATCCAGAATGCAATGATTAATCCAATCAAAAAAACAATTATTAATACAATTGTTATAAAATCCATTAAATCTCTCCTCTTTTAATTCTAATATAAATCATTGCAAAAACAGCTCCAACAAAATCAGCAACTAAATCCAATGAAGTATTAATAAAACCTCCAACACCTGTTTCAGGAACTAAGACCGTAGCAGTGAATTCAATCATCTCATTTAATGCACCTACTCCAAAACCAGCCATAATAGTGATAATTGAAATTGATGTCCACCTTTGAATAGGAAATTTCAAAAAAGGCTTGAACAAAACAAACATTGCAAGTGTTGCAATTCCAAAACCAAATAAGTGCACAAATTGATCATATTTCAAAATATTATAAGGTTCCCCAACAATATTAATTAACATCTTAGCATACACAACAGAATCTCCAATTTTAACTCCTCCAAGCATATGCATTGCTCCCCAAATACTTAAACCAATCAACACAACATTTGGATAATTCATTCTTTTATTTGTCAATAAAATAATAATAAACAAAAGAACAACAATTCCAACATACATCACAAATTCATAATTTTTTCTAGACATATAATAAATGCTCGCAGCTAATAAATAAACAGCATTAATCATCAACAAAGATATCTGGCTCTTTTTTATAAACATCCAATAAAAAATAAAATTATCTATTTAAGCCTTTTCTATTTTATCCAATAATTCATCTAGATCTATCTCTTTTGCATGATCTAATATAAACTCAGAATTATTGAAATAACTGTTATTTCTTACATCTCCAGAAAAGAGCATTTCTTTTCCTAAAAGATTCTCTCTCTGCTGCAGAATCATTTCAGGATTTTCAAGATCAGTTAATCCTAATGAAGATAAATTATCATGGAATAAAACAGTTCTGATTGATTCTGTTCCATCATCAAGAATAATATTCATAACAGCTCTTTTTTCAGGAGCAATATTTCCATGAGCTTCACAAACAGAATCATCTCCTACTTTCTTTTTGCATTCAGGACAAACATTATAAAACCTTGGCTCAAAAGTTTGAACTATAAATGCTCTCACCCCCACACTATCAGGCATTTTGAAATCAATTATATTTTTCTCTTGAACAACTTTTTCTACATTCACTTTATCCAAAACCTCATTACTCAATTTAAATTCAGAAAAACTTCCTAAATGAAGTTCATTTCCCCTCATAGCTGCATTCAAAATTTCAACAACTTTATCTTCCTTGACATTTCCTTTTTCAATTAATTCAATATGATTAACATCCCACAACACAACTTTAACATTAGATGTCTCATCAGCAATACTCAAATTTACCACTTTCCCTTCTTTATCATTTCTAACAAAAGTTCTCACAGGAGACAGACCAATAACTTTTCCAATAACATTCACCTTTCTCATCCCAGGAAGCAACTCATCTATTTTTAATTTCTCATTGTCAAAAGAAATCCCAAGTTCAGCAGCTATAATCTGCATCGCCCCTTCTTTACTTATCAAACCAGACAACTTTGCTCTCTTTGCCTCAACTCTTCTATCTATCTCTTCTTTATCTAATCCAGAAGCTTGAGCAATTTTCACCAATATTTTTTCATAATTCCCCTCAACCATCTTTAAAAAAATTCTTGCCTGTTTATAAGTATTTTGATACTCACTTAAGAATTAAATGACCTCTTTTTTCAAATGTTTCATCATTTTTATATAAAACAAAAAGGCTATAAAAATAAAAGCCAAAATAAAAGGAATCATGACATAAAGTTCATATTCAAAAAAACTTTGTCCAAATAAATAACCTAAAAAAATCCAAAGACTTGTCCAAATTCCCATTCCAATTAAAGATTAAATTGCAAAATATTTATGAGGCATTTTAACCATACCCGCAGGAATAGAAACAGTTGCTCTAAAATATGGAAAAATCCTGAAAATTCCCACCCAATAAGATTCATCTTTCCTGAACTTTTTAGCAATTATATCAAGAGATTTCTCTCTTTTTTTAAAATAATTTATCTTCAAAAGTCTCTTATAACCGATCTTTCTTCCAATAAAGTACCAAACATAAGTGCCAAGAAAGTTTGCAAGGAGTGAAATTCCAAAAACTAATAATAAAGAACTTCCAGAAGTATATGCAAAAAACCCTGCAAGAGGAAGAATAATCTCGCTAGGAGGAATAAAAATAAGCATATTCAAAAACATTAAAATAAAAATTCCAAAAAGCCCATAATTCATAAAAATTTGATTTAGTAATTCAAACATAAAAAAAAGAAAATAGCAAATCTTAAAAACCTTCTTAATTAAAATAATTTATGGGAACTGCTTTAATAAAAATCAAAATAATGCCAACTTCTCCAGATGTAAATCTTGAAGAAATAAAAGAAAAAACAAAGATGGTCATCGAAGAAAACAAAGGAGAAAAATGCGTGTTTGAAGAAGAGCCTATTGCATTCGGACTTAAAGCAGTAATTGCTGGTTTCTCACTTGATGAAGAATATGAATTAGAACCAATTGAACAATCATTAAGACAAATAGAAAATGTGAATTCTGCAGAAGTTAGTGATATGAGAAGGGCTTTTGGATAGTTAAATATATTAATGAAAGATTGTTAATTTTTTTATGTTACCTCCAGATCAAATTGAAAATATTAAGCAACAGATATTTTCTCAAATAGACTCATCAAATCTCCAAAACAAAGAAGAGATTAAGAAATCAATTAGATCAATGAATGCAGAACAGTTAGAAGAGTTTATTATGCAAAATAATTCGATTAAAGAAGATTCTTCAACACCCCAAAATCAACTTACTTCTTCCTCTTCTGGACAAGAACATACTAAGTGCATCTTTTGTTCAATTGTTTCAGGGGATATTCAATATTATAAAATAGATGAAAACAAAGATGCAATCGCAATATTAGAGATAAATCCAATTTCCAAAGCTCATTCAATGATAATTCCAAAAAAACACATTGACGCAGAGGACAAAGTTCCTCAACCTGCGTTTTCATTAGCTAAGAAAATTTCTAAAAAAATAAAAACAAAATTCAAACCAAAAGATGTTCTTATTTCTTTTTCAAATTTATTTGGACATGAAATAATTAATATCTTGCCTATTTATGGAAATGAAAATATGGGTTCTCCAAGAAATCATGTAAGTTCCAAAGAACTTCAAGAAATTCAAAAACAATTAGAAAAAAAGCAGGTAATCAAAAAACCACGAGTAAAAAAAATCAAAAATTCAAAAGTAAAATTTCCAAGAAGAATTCCTTAAAACAATCAAACTCCATTAAACCATAAATACAACAATACCAAAAAACTAATTAAAAAAACAGGGACAAAAGGAATCCCTTGTCTAACTAAAACGACTTTATTTTGTTTTTTGATTAATCCAAGATCTTTTGCATTAAGACCTTCCCAACTTTTTTTAATTATCTTATTATTTATTTTTACATCTTCATAAAGCCAATCTCCTTCTGTAAGCTCACTTGATTTAATTCTTTTAATCATGCAAGATTCATCAACTGATTTCGCATAAAAATAAAAATAAGGAAAAACAAAAACAATGATTCCTAAAACAAAAAACAACCCCTCAAGAAATCCAACCCCCATTAAAACAATCCCAACAAACATAATACAATAAGAAAATCTTTTATTTTTTTTCAGCCTGTCAAAAAACTGTTTTTTAAATTCATTAAAATTTCTCAAACTCAAAAAAACACTAAAGGTTAACCCGTAAATTCCACCAATAAGCAGAAAAATAAATATAAAACTAAAGAATACTTTCAGATTAATGAAAAAGTTTTCAGAAAAAGGCAAAACTGTTCCTAAAGCAATCATTAATTTTGCATCACCCCCTGCAAACATTCTTCCATAATAAAGTAAATTTCCAAGAATAAAAAATATTGCCAATCCAATTAAGCCCTGATAAAAAAATCCAAAACTTTCAGAAAAAAGAGAATAAAAAAATCTAAAACCAAGAGCAAAGATTATAAGAGAAAAACTAATCCAATTTGCAACTTCTCGTTTTTTCAAATCCTGAATACTTGCAAAAATAATCCAGACCAATGCCAAAACAAATAAAAAAATCACCTCTTCCATAAATAAACTTGGCAAAAACAATTTATAAAACTATTTTTGTCCCACATTCATTGTTCTTTGTCTTCCACCTTTCTTATACGGATGTTTTTTCTTTTCACGCTTTTTATCCTTTCTCTTATTTCGCCTTTCAGAATCTGCATGTGCCATTATAATTAATTAAGATAATTAGAATTTAAATTTTTTGTGTTTAATAAATACAACACTCTTTTTTATCTGCACCAGCAAAAATATATTCAACTCTTTCTCCTTTTTTGTCATAAGGTAATATTGCTGCACAAGATACCCCTTTTTCAGGAGCAATCCAAATTCCCCCAACATTCTCACAATCACAAGAATCAGTGCAATCATTTATTTCATAACCTTGTTCTAAAAATTCTTTACAACTAAGATTTAGTTCATTTTTCGTTTTCAATGTCCTTTCAACAATACAATAATCATAAGAATTACCATTTTTAGAACAAGCAAGATTGCATTGTTCCTGAATTTCAAGAAGATTATCTCCTGGCAACCAAAAAGCAAGACTATCCCAACCAAAAGTAAATCCAATTAAAACAGCTAACAAAACTAAAACTGTCAGAATAATCAACACAATAAGCCCAATGTTTAGACTTTTATCATTTTTCTGTCTATTAGTTTTTTGTTTTGCTTCAATCATAATAATTAATTAAAAGAAAAAGCGTTTAAAATTGTTTTGAAAAATGAAAATTTTATTAACAAGTTATTGCTGGGCATTTATCAACTCCAGTTTCAGGAACTTTTGATAAAGCATCACAAGTTTTTTTATCTTTATCATTAATACTCCCTATAGCTTCAGTAATCCTAACAGTTTTTTGTTTAGAACAAAAATCAGCAGTACTAAGTGTAGCACAAGCAGTTTTACATTCAGTGTTTAGTTGAGCTAAATTATCTCCACTTGACAACCAAGGTGCAAGTCTGTCCCAACCCATTGTAAATCCAATTATCATAACAGTTAAAACAACAACCCCTAAGATAATCAACACAATAGCATTAGTACTCAAACCCTGACCTCTTTTATTCAACATGCTTTGATTAATAGATTATTATTTATAAATGTTTTTATTTTAGTCCAGAAACAGGAATTTCAATTTTAACAATTATTTTGTCTTTATTCTTCTTTTCAATTTCAAGAAAACCATTTTGAATATTCAAAAATTTTTCTATATTTCCTTCACTAACTTCAACATTATCATAAAAATAATATTTCTGAATTTGAGTATTCATTTCTTCAGAAGCTCCAATAATCTTATAAAAATCTTCATTTGTCTTAATATCAAAAAACTTAAAACTTAAAATTGCAAGTGTGCAAACTGCAAAAACTCCAATTACCAAAATTGTCACAGGAATATCTCCTCTCTTATTAATTTTGTTTTTCATTTTAATTGAGCATTAATTCAATGATCGTATTTTTCTTTTTATCTCCAATATTTTTTAAATTTATACTTTCATAAAAAAATTTAGTTGCCCTCATATTAGAAGGCAAACCTCCACGATTGAGTAAAATTTTGTTAGGTAATCCTGCAGATTTAGAATATCCTTCCCATTTTTCATATTCTGAATTAATTCTAAACAAAACCTGATTAGAAGAATATTCTTTTTTATATAAATTAAATACTGAATCAAAAAAAGCATTATCAAAATCAATTACTCCTTCAGAAAGTTCAATTTCCTTAAACCCATCATAATTCTTATCAGTCAATAAATAACCCAACAAACTTTTTGTAACAAGTAAATCACTATCTATCTTTTCTACTTTCAATACTTTATCATTCTCAAATATCCTCGATGAAACAATAAAAATAGCAATTGCTAAAATAACAATTATAATTATTGTTGCAACAAACCATGTTATTGTCTCACCAACTTGTGCTTTTTTATTGAACATTTTTCTCTGTCTTTCTAACAATTGATTTAATTTTAATTATATATTGAGTATTTGCATCAGTATCAAGTTTAAGTTTATCTTCTCCTCCAATATTTCTTGGACCTAAAACATAAAATTCTCTTTCAGAGCATACAGGAAGATTAACCCCTTCTTTATCACAAAAATCTTTTAAATTTTTATTTCCAATAATAATACTTTCTTTTTCAACAGAACTTCCATCAAACTTACGAAAATTCACTTCCACATAATACTGCTCTTGCGCTTTCCAACCTTCTGTATCCTCAACATTAAAAGTCAAACCACACTTCTGCAAAAAATTCTCAGTCTTAATGTCTCTCCAATTATCAACTAATCTTCCTCCTTCACTCAAACAATCAGCAACTTTATTTGTTAAAAAATTCGCTTCAATTTCTCTAATATCATATGGCTTTCCATAATAAAGTGCAGTCATATAGACAATTGCTCCAGCTACAAGAAATAAAATCGCAAACCAGTATAAGGTCATTACTTTGTCTCCACCTTTTTTATTCCACTTTTTCATTTTGTTTTTTTAATACTTTCAACTCAAAATAATTTCCATTCTCGGAAAGATGATAAAGTTTATCAAAATCAACATCATTAAAGAATGAATAAGAATATCCCCCTTTTTCTCTAAGCCGAACAGTTACAATATTATCTTGAATAGAAATTATTTTTCCATTCCAATTTTTATCTTTTTTATTTAATGCATTTTCAATATTCAAACTAATTTTCATTCCTGGTTTAGCGCCATCAATCAATAGGGCAATTTCTTTTGCATATCTTTCTTCTAAAATTGCAGCACTCCCCATTTTAGAAAACACAAATAAAAAAAGAATCGAAAGAAAAACCAAATTAAGAACAATAAAAATAACATTCTCAATTAGTATCGCCCCTCTTTTACACATATTCAACAAACAAAAAAAGAATTAATAAAATTATGCTTTTGTGATGAACTCGCCACACATAAAATCTTCAAGTTTCTGATCATCAAATATTCTAATAGGAATTGGACCCTCATTAGGAAATTCTTTTTTAGCTTCTTCCTCATCTTTAAAAACCTTAGTAATCCAAAGGGGAGCCTTAATAACATCCCAAAGAGCTGATCCAACTTTTCCCTTAGCATTTATTCCCGCAATCCCTGTTAAAATGCTATATTTTTTATCAAAAGAAATCTCCATATCTTGATTAGACTCAAGATCCCTATAGAGATAATAAAATTTGTTATCGTTTTTGCTAGGATAAGTTTTCATAAAATTATATAACTTTTCCAAATCAATCGATTCTCCTCGAAGACCTTCCTGTATTTTATCATCAAACCTTATGATACTACAAATTGCACAAACATTCCCTCCAAATACATCTTCCCAAGTAATACCCTTAACATAATTAACTTTCCCCTCACCAAACATCCACCAACAATCAACCATTTCATCTGAAATTGCTTTCATAATTTCATTTTTAATTTCCTCATTATCTGTTTTTTTCATATCAATCTTTTTAGTAATTGTTGGATTCATATTATCACACTTTCCACCTCCTGAAATACAAACATAACTTGTTCTGCAATCAATAGGACCTGAAACATATTTGGATTGATCTCTCAAAACAACAGAATTATGACATATCTCTTTATTAGTTATCTCACCTAGATTCAACCTAAATATAAAAAACAAGATAACTGCAAAACTAATTATCAAGATAATAAGACCAACTATTTGTTGCGTTGTCAATTCACCTCTTTTATTATTTATCAATTTCATTTTACATTAAACCAAATTTCTTTAGCATAAAATACAAACCTCCCAAAGCCAAACTAAAAACTACAATCCAGATTATATATTTTATCACTTCATCAAGATTCATTTTGCTTTTGAAATAACTCCTCCCTTAATTTCAAGTTTAAGTGGGAGATCAACTATCTTCATAATAGTTTGTTGATTATCTTTTTTCACAAGAAATTCTTCTGTAATCTCAACACATATACCTTTATCATCACATTTATCAGCAGATTCTGTAATCATTGTAGCACTACTAAAAAAAGTCTTGACAGAATCCCAAGGATCATTACTTGGACAAATACAAATACAATTCTCCCAATTAAGATTTGTACACTGATTAGGCCTAATATCTCCATAAGGCCAAGAACTAATCCACCACCCCTTAGGATTATAAATCTCAACCCCTCTTGATTCGCCCTCTTTCATAGTATTTATTTCCCAAACCAAATGCTCTAATGAAGCTTTTGCTAATTCAAAATCTTTGTTCTCTTTATTCTTTAAATAAAGTGAAGTCAAAAAATAAACTAAAAATCCAATACAAATCACAGCAATAATTATCTTCAACGTTTCTTCTGCTAATAAAAATCCCTTACGATTTTTTGGAAAAAAATCATAATGCAAAATCTTTGATTTTATTTTTCTGTTCATATTAAACTCCAAAATAATCCTGGAAGACCATCAAAAAATCCTTTGACATAATCATTAAAAAAATATCCAAATCCAACAACCACAGCAACAACTACAACAATCCCAAGAATTATTTTTATCAACTGAGTTATTGTCAAATCCATCTTATGACCTAAATAATTCTTTAATTGAATCAATTAGAGAAATTCCTTTTTCCTTAAGTAAAAAAATAGTTGCAATTAGCAATGCAAGAACAGCAACAGCTATGAGCAACCATGGAAGATAATCAGCAATAACCCCTCTTTTATTATACATGTAAAAATCAAATAAAAAGAATTAATAAACTTAACTAATTAATTTGAATCTAATCTATACAATGCTTCTACTTCCTTTTCTGACAATACCCTATCAAAAACTATAACATCATCAATAAGACCATTCCAATTATAATTGAGGTTGTTATGTCCTCTCCCAATACTAGATACTCCTGTTCCAGAATAGCTTCTGATAACTTCTAAATTTTCATCTTCTCCATTAACATAAATTTTATCAATTGTTGCTGAAGAAACTGTTAAAACAATATGATACCATTGGTCAGAATCAACCATCACATTTGAAGTAGTGTGTAATCTATGGACATTAACTCCCCCATTATCAATTCTTACTCCAATATCTTTTTTATCCAACCACAAAATTTGAAGACCATAAACTCCTTTTATTCCAAAAATTCTAGGATTAATAATCGGGCTACCCCCACTAGAATTTACCCAAATTGAAATACTAAAATCATCATTACTAACATCAACAAGATTATCCTCAAAAGAAATAAATTCTTTATTTGTATAATCAAAACTTGCAACTTTTCCTCTTTCTAAATCTGCAATAAATTCAGGGCAATCGCCACAAGAACCCCCATTTCCCCCAATTTCATCATTAGCATTTCCATCAAGCTTCCACCAAGAGACCCCCCCAAGACTTTCAATAATTTCTTCACTAGTGAATTCCTTTTTATTGACAATCTTTCCAACAAACTCTTTTCCAGATTTTGATTCAAAAATAGGGGCAACAGTTATCCCTTTCACAATTCCTTCATAATCTAATGTAAAAGTCTCTTCACTTAATTCACTAATTGTTGTATCTTCCTCAAAACTCTCAAAATTAACTCCATCACTAACAACAAACTTTATTCCAGTAATATCTCCTTTTCCAGATAATCTTTCTACAAGAACATCAATTGAGCCACTATCCTCCACCAAAACTTTTTGCACCTCCAAACGAATTGTTAAGCCCTGGAATTGAACTTGTTCTGAACTACTATTAATTAAATTAGAAACAACCACCCATAAAATTCCTGTTGCTACTAAAACTAAAAGAATTATTATTAAGGTAGTAATGACTGTTGACAAACCCCTCTTTTATTATACATGTAAAAATTAAAGAAATATAATTAATAAACTTAACTAAAATCCTCCAAGTACAATTGAACTCAAGAAAAATAACGCAAGAGTTGATAATAAAGCAGTGATAAAATAAAGCAAAATTCCTCTTGTAAGATTTTTTCCGACCTTGTTTGTTCTTTCAAGTTTATCTTGACCAGAATCAACTGTCACAAGAGTTCTTGTTAAAATAAAAATTATCTGAATCAGATAAATACCAATTGCAATCTGCAAATAATAAGGTGGAATCATGTTCACAATAGAAAAAATTCCGTCAGGCCCAACAAAACTTTCTAAGCTTCCCAAACCAATTGTTCCTGCCTCTCCTAATTTATCTAATTCTATTTTATTCAAAATAAAAACAATCATTGCAGCAAGACCAACAACAATTCCTGAAAGCAGTGGCGCTAAAAAAGTCATATTACTCTTCATGTCAGAAACAACTTCTGCAAGCATGTCCTTTAACCTATCTGTTATTTTCTGTATATTCTTAACATATTCAGAAATACTCATAAGACTTAATGCGGCAATTTTTAAACCTTTTTTAGAAGATTCTATCAGAACCCTCATGCTTGTTGCAATAAGATCAGAAGGATAATACACAATAGCCCCTCTTTCCTGATCAAAAATAGCCCTATCAACACTCATTCCCATTTGTTGAATATTATAATTAACTCTTCGAAAAAAATCTTCGGTTCTTAAACCCCGAGAGGATTCTGCAACTTTCCCAAAAACAAGTTCCGGAGGCATACCATTTCCCATTCTATTTCCTAATTGAAATAAAGAATTATTAAATTCACTCTCCAGTTGCTTAGTTTTTTCTCTTTCTACAATAAGTTCCTGGGTTTTCTTTTTATAAACTATTGAAAAAAACAAAGCTACCCCAAATGGAATAAACATTCCAAAAATTAAAGCTCCAATTCCAAAAGGACCAACAGTTCTATTCCCATCAATTTTAAAATCAAAAAGTTTTCCTTCAAAAAAACCCAAACCAAAATCTGAAAAAGAATAATCACTTTGCAAACCCAAAAATCCTGGAATAGGGGTATATTGAAAAATTAAAGGTAAAAAACCAATTATAAAAAAAGGAAGGCAAATCAAAAAAGTAGTTAGATAATATTTATTATTTGAATATTTATAATAAAGAGGATTTCTTTCAAGTAGTTTTGTTTCCCCATAACCCCCCGGTCTTAACATCATAATTCTATCAGTAAGATAAAAAGATAAAAATGGAAATAAAAGAGTGTATAGAATAAAAACATGGTACCATTGAATCATTCCCCCGACCATTGCAGAAGCAAGAGGCAAGAGTGCAATTCCTAAAACAGGTAATACAACAGTGAGCATATAAACATTAACCAAAGGGCTTCTCACACTATGAGTAAATCTCAACATCTTATTATAAACTCCATCAAGAACAACCTGAAGAGATTTCTCCAAGGTAGTTATTCTTCTTGAATTATCAGGTTCAAACAAACTGCTTTCAATCAAATGAAAAGCTTCAATGAATTCCACAGAATAATCTCTCCAATTCTCAAGATAATTATCAAGGCTTTCTTTAATTGTAGAAAATTTTCCAATTTCCACATCATAAAAAACTTTCTTAAAATCAAGAGCAAGAGGAGGCTGCAAATGTTGCGAAGCAAAGGCAATTGCTTTTTCAAGATTAGGAGTATGCCTCATAAAAACAACAATATACAATATAGCAGGAACCATCTGACTCGAAGCTTTAAGTCTCCATTTACTTGCTAATCTTTTTGGATAACCATTAACAAAATAAAATAAAAAAATAGATAAAACAATTATCAGAATAAAAAACAAAAAAGGAAAATTTGAAATAGTCCCTCCAAAAAAATCAATTTCCTTGCTTCCCTTGATTAAAGCAATTGAAATAGAAATTAAAAAACCAATTATAAAAACACTAATAAATGTCATGACACTCAAGCCCAATGCTTGCCAAGGTTCAATATCAAGATGTGCAATTTCAATATCTCTTTTAATTCTATTTTTATCTTTTTCAGAAACTTTTAATTTTATCACATTTCCCAAACTCTTGCACCATTTCTCAAATCGCGTAAGTTCAGGAGCCATCTCTCCCTTAAAACGCTCATACTCCTTGCTATAATTAACCTTCTCAGAATTAGAAGTTTTAATCTGATTTTCAATTCTTGCACTATGTTTTGAAATAATATCTCTTACATCATCCATCTTTTATCCCATAAAAATGAAAATAGAATTAATAAATGTTCTGGAGAATAAAATCATATTCCCCATTCCCAAACAGCTTTCTCAAGTTCATCAAATTCATTTCTTGTCATCAAAATTAATTCTTCAGGGCAATCATACCTTACATTTGGATAAATATTTTTTTCTCTTTGCTCATGAATATATGTCACAGTAACATCTTCAGGATTAATTCCTTCTGCTTTTGCAATTAAATTCTTTAAATTCCAATTCATTTTATTTCCAAACAAATCAATTTATTTAAATCTTCCTCAAACAACTCTCCTCTTAACTTCTCCCTTCAACCACTTCTGCCATTCAGGAAAAACTCTCTCACTCCATGGAAGTCCGATTTCCTGTCTTATCTCATCAGAAATTTTATGAAAATAATGATTAGAAAGGGTATTAAATTGGGCTTCTAAAATTTCATTGTTGCCTGTTTTTTCTGCAACATCCACAATCTCTTGTTTTATTTTAGCTCTTAACAAAATATTATCATAAACAGCGTCCCAGTTTCCAGCCCAGCCTTTTACATTAGAAGCAACCCCTTTAATTATCTCGCTGTCCCCATTAATCAAATCATCTGTTGGTTCTAATTCATCTTTTTCTACATTATACCTCAACAAATCAACAAAACCATTTTCTCTCAAAGGATCTTCCTTCCAATGTTTTCTGACTTCTGACAATTGCATAACTCTCCTCCATGAATGCAGACTATCTGGAGATTTTACTGGATTACAAACAGTAATAATATCAGTTGCTTTAAATGAAGTCGCAGGAACATTAAGATCATTAACAACTCTATCAAAAACACCATAAGGAGAAGCACCATGAATTGTACCTGCAACAACATTTGCCAATGCTCCAACCCTCATTGCTTCATAAAGAGCAAGAGCTTCTTCACTTCGAATTTCACCCACAATCAAAGAACTATCTCCTAATCTTAGAGAAGTTCTTATCCCCTCTGAAGCTGAAATCTCTGTTGTTGTCTTTAATAAAGCAGATCGGACTTTCATTCTTAGAATATCATAATGCAATTTTCTCATAGATTCAACAGGAAGTTCAAGTGTATCTTCTAAAACAATTACTCTGTGTTTTGAAATAATTTCTAACATCAAACTTCCGAGAAGAGAAGTCTTTCCAGAACTTCTTGTTCCAGCAACTAAAAATGTTCTTGAACCATCAATTAAAAAACTAAACAAACCAGCAGCAATTGAATTCAACATTTTATTTTTAATAAAAAGAGGCAGAGTCCAAGGATTTTCTCTGTGTCTTCGAATAGCATAAGATAATCCATCTGGAGACAGAGGTCTTTGCACAATAGCAATTCTTGCTCTAATATTTCCAATAACCAATTGAGTGTCAAGAATAGGATTAGCCTCATCAAGAGGTCTTCCAGAGATCATCCTAAATTTAGCAGCCCATGAATCAACATCTTCTTGACTAGGAAGGATATTTGTAAAACACTCGTCATAGCTTTGATGCCTCAAAAAAACATTTGTCATTGAAATAGGTGCATTCAAAACAATATCCTGAATTTTATCATCTTGAAGCAAAACTTCAATAAGCCCAAAACCAATTGTATGCCTGACAAGAATTTTAGCTAATTTATTCAAATCAGAATAATTTAATTTAATTCCCTTTGTATCAGCTAAATCTCTCAGCAAATCTTTAGAGATATTCAAAAAAACCTGGCGTGTTCTATCTGTATCTATAAACTCTTCTGCTCGAGGTTGGTGTTCAATTAAAACTCCTCTTGCAAGATTCAAAAGCATATTATGATCCTCACTCAAAGAATTTTCTGGAGGATTCAAGTGATAAAAAAACTTGGATTCATTCTTTTTTTTCAAGATTGTTACAAGAGAAGAATCATGATCTCCATCAAAAATCTCGTACTGATTAACAATTTCAGCATCTTCAGTCAGATCAGAAACAAGCCTCGTAAAAGTAAAATTTGGGATTACATCCGGCTTAAAAATTCTTTGATAAATTTCTCTGTCTCTTTTTGGATAATTTCCCATATAAGGTTTAGCCAGTTGAATCAATTTTGTTTTTTCAAGTAATCCCATTACTTTTTCTAAAAGGTTCAAGTAATTTGATTGATCTGTTTTATGACTTCCAGAAATCTTCTCTAAAAATATTTTAGCTTGAATTATCAATTTCTTCAGTTCACTATGCGCTGCAACAGGATCCTGCTTTAACAAGAAAAGGAAAGAAAAAATCTCATTGTATCTTTGAGAGAAAAATTGCTCAAAACTAGTGATGAGTTTTTCTTTAGACAAAATTTTCTCTTGCTTAACAAGATAAACATAAACTTGGGCAATCTCTAAAAGCAAAGCAGTCTCTTGAAAATCATAATTATAATTTTTCTGCTGCACAAAAACAATTCTAGAAACATGAGGATTCTCCATCAAAAGGTCGATAGTCCTTTCCATAACTTCAGGATAATCAGAAAGACTAGGCACATAAGGGAGTCCAAGATAATTTACATAAACAACATCTTCGCTCCCCTCTCTACGAACATCATATGAATAAGGTTTGTCATCTTTTTTGAATTGCATCTTATAATCCTCTTTTGGAATTAATTAAGTAAAAGAATAGAAGTTTAAATCTTTTTGTATAAACAAATCACAACAAATTTAAACCCCTTTGATTTCTATATAATATGGAAGTGAACCAAGGAAATTATCTAAATCAAAATTTTGGTGAGACTAATACTAAGTTAAGGGATTTAGAAGAAAAACAAAGAATTCTAAAAGACAGAACACTTTTGATAGGACAAAATTTAATTGAAACCAAAGAACAAAATATTCAAAAGATTTTAGAAATAAAAAAAGAAATGGAAATATTAAAACAAGATATAGAAAGAATAAAGTCATTTTTAGAAATAATTGCGAGCGAGTTTTCAAACTTCGCGAGAAAAGAAGATTTAGAAATTTTATCAAGACAGGCAAAGATGTTTCAGCCATTAAAATAAGATGAGAAATAAAATAAATTTATCAAGAGGTTTCCTAATATGGGAGTTCTAGAAGAAGTCATGCAAATGAAAAATCAGGGAATGGAAGAAAGGGATATTATTAACTCGTTGCAAGAAAAAAAAGTCTCTCAAAGAGATATAAATGACGCTCTCAGTCAATCAAAAATAAAAAGTGCTATTTCGGAAGAGGGAATGTATGTTCCACAACCTGTCTCAACAACCCAAACACCAAATCCTTACACACCAAAAACAAGAGAAGCAGATTACTCCCCTCATCTACAAAAAGATTATCCAATACAACCCCAAGAATATTATCCCCCCGAACAAAATTATCCTCAAGAAAATTATGAATATTATCCTTCAGAACAAACATCTACAGATACAATAATTGAAATTGCAGAACAAGTCTCTTCAAAAAATATGCAAAAAACAGAGAAACAAATTCAAGGATTAAATGAATTTAAAACAATCGCAAACACAAAAATAGAATCAATTGATCAGAGACTCAAAAAAATAGAAACTCTTATTGATGCTCTTCAACTTGCAATACTCAACAAAGTTGGTTCTTATGGGAAAAACATAGATGCAATAAAAAAAGAAATGTCAATGATGCAGGATTCATTTGGAAAAGTTGTTAATCAGGCAATTAAAGGTGCAACACATTCTGTTAGAGAAACCACTACTAAAAAAAGAACTACTAAAAAATAATTAATTACTTCTTAATGCTCTTGCAAGAAAACTCTCATTATCATTCTTATTTTTTTTATCTGATGTAACAATTGCAATTAAAACAATAAGGACAATTAATGGAACTATCCATCCAGGAATAAGTGCAAAAATACTTGTGATTCCTCCTCCAAACATTTCAGTAGATTGTAAAAGAATAACAATTGCTACTCCAAAAGCCGCCCACATAAGCGTATTCATTAAACCCCTATTTTTCCCATCACCAAACAAACCCAGAACAATAACAAATATTAAAACAGCTGCTAAAGCGATTCCTAATCTTGGGAATATGTCTGCAAAAAACACAGAAACAGCATTTGTTCTAAGAGCAATCAAACCAACTGCCAAGGCTACAATGGCATTTATTTTTTTGCTGTTATCGCCAAAAAGATTCAATTTAGATAAAATGCCAAATACTAATGCAAATATCAAAAGAAAAGGAAGTAAATATGTAAAAACTCCTAAAGAATCCCATTGAGAAAACAGAGTATCAAATCCTCCTCCAGCTTCTCCATACCATGCAAGTAAAACCATCTCTTTTAACATATAAACATTTATGAAAACAGATTTAAATATGTTTCTGAAAATAAACTAATTACCTAAGAAATTCATTTAGCACTTTTTAACACAACAACCAAAACACCAATAATAGCTGCAACAAAAAAGAAATTGGTCCAGAATGTTGGACTCCAAGATTGCTTAAATAACCAGTCAAAGACAGTCATTTCTACACCTGTTGCCCATAATACAGCAATAGTGACTGCGATAAAAACAGCAATTCCTGCTGCCCATTTTATTCCCCCGCTTTTCAAAAAGCTTGCATCAAGTTTATCTCCAGAAATAAATCCCCAGAGCAACAAACCCACAAACATTACTACAATTGCAACTGTCAAAAATAAAATTAGATTTCCAACAACAATCTTTGGAAAAATAGCTCCTACAAAAATTAAACCAATTACAAAGGCAATAATAGCATCAAGTTGTTTGTTTTCACCAAGAAGTTTTGTTTTTTGTAAGATTGCGAATACAAGTGTCCAAATTAATAAAAAAGGTAGAATAAATTGTGTGACAATAGGATATTGAAAAATTGTTTCAGCCATTATATAAGATCTTCAGGGACCTCATCAAAATCTGAATCTGGATTTGGCAAGGCAGATTTATTTATCAAACAAATATCACTCATTGCTTTAACAAATTGATGAGGAATTATTACTCCTCTTGCTCCACCAATTAATGAAACAATACTGCCTCCAACTTTTATTCTCCACCCCTCAATTTTATTTTCAGATAAATTTGCCTCTTCTATTTCCCCAAAATAATCTCCAGAATCAGTAAAAACCTTCTGACCTATGACTTCTGAAATCTTTTTTATTCTCATAATTAAATTTAATCAAACTCATTTAAATAGTTTTCCATGAGCCAATATACAATATAAATAACAACCTTTAAAAAAAACAACTGTCTCAATAAGATATGTTCAATAAAAAAGAAATCGCTATAATCTTTATAGTAACAATTATTCTTGCTTTCACAATAAGTCTGATAAAATCAGGGAAAATCTTTGTCTATACCCTTTTCACAATTTTCCTCATTATTCTCATAAATGTTCTTGCAAAAAAAATGATGAGTTATTTTTTAGATTCTGAAATAGAGTTAAAACTATGGGAAATAAAACAATTAGGTTTAGGTGTTCTTTTCTGGAGATTCAAAGGATCGCATCCCTCAAAACAATTTAAAAAACCTTTTCCAGCAGGAGCATTTTTACCAATAATCACAACAGCATTTTCATTCGGTTATTTAACATGGATGGCTTCAATAGTATTCGAAGTGAAACATAAAATATATAGGGCAGCAAAAAGACATGGAATCTATTCATTTTCAGAAATACCAGAATTCCACATTGGATTAATAGCAACAGCAGGTATAGTCGCAAACTTGCTATTTGCTCTAATTGGTTATCTAATTAATTATCCTACTTTCGCAAGATTAAATATCTATTATGCATTCTATAACATAATTCCTTTTTCAGGATTAGATGGAAACAAAATATTTTTTGGAAGCAAATTATTATGGGGTACTTTAGCCACAATTGTCTTATTTGTGTTAATTAGTTCATTGATAATCTTGTAATCAATATAAAACTATTTATACAACAAGGCTTTTCTCATTCTATGTCTAAATTTCTACAAGGAATTACTCCAAGGAAATACCAGCAAAAAATTCTTGAAAGTTGTATAAAGAAAAATTGTTTAGTTGTGCTTCCTACAGGAATTGGAAAAACTCTCATTGCATTAATGCTTGCTATAAGGAGGATGGAAGAATTTCCAAAACAAAAAATTGTCTTTCTTGCTCCAACCAAACCATTAGCAGAACAGCACTTAGATTATTTTAAAAAATATCTTCCAGAATTGTTTGCAGACATGCAATTATTTACAGGAGTCATAAAGGCAGAACAGCGGGAAAAAATCTGGCAAACAGCAGACATAATCTTCTCGACCCCACAATGTGTAGCAAATGATTTAAAAAAAAAGCTTTATGATCTAAAAGAAGTCTCTTTATTAATTGAAGATGAGGCACATCGATGTATAAAAAATTATGATTACAACTATGTAGCCCAGCAATATCTAAAACAAGCACAAAATCAAAAGATCTTGGGTCTAACAGCCTCGCCAGGAAGTGAAGCTTCAAAGATAAAAGAAATCTGCAAAAACCTTTCTATAGAAGAAGTTGAATTAAGAACAAGAGAAAGTCTTGATGTTAAAGAATATCTCCAAGAATTAGAATTTGAAAAAATATTTGTTGAATTTCCCCCAGAATTTCAGGAAATTAAACACATCACTTCTGAATTATTAAATAAGTATATAGAAGAATTAAAAACAAGAAGAATTCTTTTTGGACCATCTTCAAAAACAAGGCTGATACAATTACAAAAAGAAATCATGGGAACTCTGTCCAGAGGAAACAGAAATTTTAATTATATGCTCGGAGCAAGTGCCTGTGCTCAAGCAATTAAACTTCAGCATGCATTAGAACTCTTAGAGACTCAGACTCTTGAAAGCTTTAACAAATATCTAAAAAACCTATTCCAACAAGCTGCAAAAAAACAAAGCAAGGGGGTTATGAAACTTGTAAAAAAAGTGGAGTTTAATTTCATTTTCATGCAATCAAATGAACTTTTAGCAAAAAAAATGGAACATCCGAAAATCCAAAAATTAGTTGAAATTGTAGAGAAAGAGAACAAAGAAAAAATAAAAATAATTGTCTTCACCCAATTTAGAGATAGTGCTTTAACAATTGCAAAAAAACTTAATGAATTAAAAGGAATAAAAGCCAAAATATTTGTTGGACAAGCAAAAAAGAAAGACAGTGGATTAAGCCAAAAAGAACAAAAGAAAATGATTCAAGAATTCTCAGAAGGAAAAATAAATGTGCTTGTTGCAACTTCAATAGCAGAAGAAGGTTTAGATATACCTGAAGTTAATACAGTTATATTCTATGAACCAATACCTTCTGCAATTCGAGCAATTCAAAGAGCAGGAAGAACAGCAAGATTAATGAAAGGGAAATTAATAGTCCTTATAACAAAAAACACTCGAGACGAATCTTTTTATTATGTTTCAAGAAGTAGGGAAAAAAAAATGCATTCTGCAATAAGCTCAATTAAAGAAGATTTAGCAAATGGCGTTAAGTGGGAATCACAGAAGAAGTTAAAATGAAAACAATCCACAACATCTTCACAAAAAAAGAAACAATAATCAAAAATGGGCACGCAAATCCCAAACAAAAGATTATAATTGATTATAGAGAGAAAAATTCATTAGTTGCTTCTGAACTAATTTCATTAGGTTTTGAAATTGAATTTAAAGAATTAAAAGTTGCAGATTATCTTGTAAAAGAAATTGCAATTGAAAGAAAAACAGTTTCTGATTTTATATCTTCAATGATAAATAAAAGATTGCTCAACCAAATAGAAGAACTTCAACAATATCAGAATAAATTGATTCTGATAGAAGGAATTGAAGAACAGGAACTATATAATGAAGAAAATGACAAGGGTGTAAATGCAAATTCTATTAGAGGTTTTTTATTATCAATCGTTCTCAAACACAAGATTCCAATAATTTTCACAAAAGATTACAAAGACACTGCAAAGTATATTAATTTAATTGCAAGAAAAAAACCCAATGAGAACGGAATTAGGGCTAAAAAAAGAATACTAAATAAACAAGAACAAATGCAGTTTATCCTAGAAGGATTTCCCGGAATTGGTCCAAAAAAATCAAAAAAACTTCTAAAAGAATTCTCCAATCTAAAAAAGATCTTTAATGCTTCACAAGAAGAATTGCAAAAAATAATTGGTAAAAAATTTGAAATATTTAAGTTGCTTGAAGAGAAGTATTAATTTTATCAAATATTTCTTTCTTAGTTAAAGGATCCAAACCCCCAAATAATCTTTCCTTACTATTAATCTCTAAAATAACATTGTAAATTTCTTGTTCAATTGAATCTGGACCATATTGTTTTGCCCACTTATCGAGAGCCATAATTCCGCCTTGAGAGTACTTAACCCCTACAGAATTAATCAATTCTTTTAATCCACTCTTCACCATTAAAATAACTTTAATCAAAAACTCTTTTTAAAAAATTAGATTATAGAAAACATATTTTCCTTACCAGTAATTATATAAAACCTCAAAAACTTTTTAATCTATATTTTTCAATTGTAAAATAATCTGGTCCTTCTTTTCTCAAGATAGAACTCTTTAACTCAAAATAATCGACATTAAATCTCATCTCGGGAAGTTTAACATTTCTCAATTCATCTAAGAATTTCTTTTTATCTCTAATATTCTTAACTCTTGCAATTGTCAAATGACTCATGAATCTTTTTTCTTTTTCAAACAACCCTTTTAATCCACCATCAATTATTTTCTGCAGTTTATCACAATTCGTCAAATGCAACCAAATTATCCTAATAAATTTTTCAGAAAAAACTCCAATAGAATCAATCTCAGCTTCAAATTTCTCAAAATTAATTTCTTTCAACCTTCTTTTAATTTCATTTACTTTAAGCTCATCAACTTCTCCTAAAAACTTCAAAGTTAAATGAATATTTTTACATTCTGTTTTTTTCCCCACAAATTCTGGCAATTGCTCTTGAATTTTTATAATTTCTTCTTGAACATCTTCAGGAATATCTATTGAAATAAAAGATCTCATTTCTTTTTTCTTCTCTTTTTCTTTTTTATAACTTTCTTCCTATTTATTCTCCACAAAGAAATATTTCCGATTAGATTCTTAACAAGAAAAAATAAGAGAATTATAACAATGACCAGCAGAAGAATTCCGGTAATAAAAACTATTTCTGCGTCAATTTCTTCAAGTGATTCAACAAATCTATTCACAAATCCAAAAAGTCCTGAAAAAAGAGATGTCAAAATTGAAAATACAACTAATTTTCTGTCTTTTCCTATCATAAAATAAAAACGAAAAATTCATTTATAAATTTTTGCGGAAATTTTAAGGATTCCTTGAAATAAATTCATCTGATCTCATTCCTCGGGAATCAAAGCAAAAAAACTAAACCCTTCCCTTACTTTTTTTGCGAGTTCCTTAACATCTTCTAATCTAACTTTTAGAATATTATTTTCAAATTCATAAAAATCTTTAGCATTCCCCTGATTTTCAGAAACTAATAAACCAACCATCTGACTTTGAGAATCTTCCATATTGATCTGCCATTGCCCAATCATTTGTTCTTTAATAGAATTAAGTTCTTTCTCATCTAAATCTTGTGCAACTTTTTTAAATTCTTTTAAAATTAATTCTTTAACTTGCCCAACATTTTCTTTCATTGTTCCTACATAAATAAAATTATAAGCAAATCTTTTATTAATCTCGGCTCCTCCTTTAACGGCATAGGCTAAATTTCTCTTTTCTCTAATTTCAGCAAATAACCTTGAACTCAATCCTCCAGCCATTAAGGTGCTAAGAACTTGTGCAGAATAATTTTTTTTATCATTTGCAATGGGAACATGATAAGCAAAAACTAAACTCGCTTGATCAATACCCTTTCTTTTTTCAATTCTTTCTTCATTCATTAAACTAAACTCTTGTTCCGGAATTTCTCCCTGATCTTCATTAAAATTTTCTTCAGCAAATTTAACAATGTTATCAAAATCAGCATCACCTGTTACAACAAGTATCATATTATTCGGCTTATAAATTTGGTTAAATTTTTCTGTAATTTTTTTCCTATCAATTGAATTCATAGTTTCATAAGTTCCAATAACATTAGTAGCACCCATGTCATAAAGACATTTTCCAATTTCATCAAAAACATATCTCATAGGATTATCATGACACATCTTAATTTCTTCAAAGATTACTTTTCTTTCTTTTTTTAATTCTTGTTTATCAAATTTCGGATTTTTAATTAAATCGCTTAAAACATCCAATGCAATATACAAATGTTTAGAAGGCATCTTACACCAATAAGCAGTAATTTCTTCGCTTGTAAATCCATTCATCTCCCCCCCTCTTTTTTCAATCTCTTCTGCAACTTTCTTAGCATCCCTACTTGGAGTGCCTTTATATAACATATGCTCAATAAAATGAGAGATTCCTTTTTCACCCAAATCTTCATTAATTCCTCCATTTCTCACAGCAAAAGCAACACTTACAACAGGAACCCTTCTTTTTTCAAAAACAATAGTCATTCCATTTTTCAAGATTTTTCTCTTAAAATTTTCTTTCATAAGGAAAATTAAACAAAGAACTATATAAATATAATGTTAATTACCAAGTATGTTTTTTAGAAAATTCAAAAAAGATTAAAAAAAGAATCACAAAAAAAATTCCCCCACATAACCATAAATATACCTGAAAAAAAGTTATATTAATTTCAGCTTTAATTAATTCTTTTTTAACAAGATCTTCTTCAAAATAAACCTTATACAAGAATATTCCCGCAATTAAAAGGAATATCAAAATTACCCAAACCAATTTATCCATGATTTAAATAAAAAAATAAGAATTATAAATTTTTCTGTTCAGAACCAAAGATAATAAACTCCCCATCCAATTCCTGCAACCAAAAGAACAATAATCAACCAAATCCACCATTTCATCTTCTTTTCTTCAACAGGTTGATTCTGGCCTGTTACTGGTTTTTGAGTAACTTGATTTGTTTTCTGTACAGATTGTTGTGTTTGTACTTGTGCCATTTTACCTCTTTCTTTAATTAATAGATCTAATAAATAAGAACTTATAAATTTTTACTTTTTAGAAAAAACAATATACCTCTCACCGTTAAGTTCAAAATCCTCAATAATCCTGAAATTTTCCTCAACAAATTTTACAATCCACCCTCTCTGAGCAGAAAATTTCTTCCTGTTTCCCAAACTCTTAGTAGCAAAACTCAAAACAAACCTATCAGTTAAAGGGGATAATTCATTCAGCAAATCCTTAGAATAATTTCGGTTCATTGATTCTAAAGAATCAATAACTTTCAACAAGAAGATAACTCTCGGTTTTTCTGTATTATTAACAATTTCCTTAATGCTATCTAATTCAAACAAACTCTGATGGATTGTGATTGCTTTTTTTAGACTATTTTTTTTAAAAAAATAATTATTCAAATTCACTAATTGACCAACAGCCTCAATTCCAACATATTCATTAATATATTTTTTTAAAAAATTATAACTCAAACCATTTATTCCTGAACCCAAATCAATTAAACTAACTTTTTTTATTCCATAAAAAAATCTTCTATAAATCTCTTCATAAAAATCAAATCTTTCCTTGGTTGACTTATGTTTTTTCAATAACCATTCAAGATCTTTGCCCTTATCTAAAACATTTTCCTGCAACAATTTCCTACTTGAAAAAGAAGAGAACAAATTTCTCAGAAAATTCCTTGTTAGTTTCAACTTTTGATGATCCGAATTCCTCTCCTTGTCAAATTTTTCCAAAGCCAATTCAACATCTCTTTTAGGAAGTTGTGAAAATTCTTTCTTAGAGGTTATTTTTTTTATAAGTTCTTGCTTATTCATGGAGATAATAAAAATAAAAGGTATAAAGATTTAACTTAATAGGAAAAGATTAAATATCCTCCTTTTTAATTTATCAAATGAAAAAGAGGGTGGGATATATATTTTGGGGAATCGAAGAAGGACAAGACAAAAAAGCATTTGAAAAAGTAGCAAAGAAAAAAGGGATAGAATTTATTCCTTTTAACATTTCTAAGGGTGTTGATGAAAAAGAGATTGAAGAAAAAGCAAAAAGATGCGATATAATTTACAATAATTCTGCAGAAGGATTTTCAATAGAACTTGTAAAAACTCTTGAAGAACTTGGGAAAAAAGTTGTTGATTCTTCAGAAATTTATTATTATACTGAAGACAAATGGATTTTTTTTCTCAAGTGCAAAGAGCATAATATTCCAACACCAAGGACAATACTTCTTTCAGAAAGTATTGTCCTTGCAAAAAAAGAATTGAAAAACTTTAGATGTTGGCCAGTTATACTCAAAAGAATTGAAGGTTGTGGAGGAGATTTTGTTGAAAAAGCAAATAACTTAACTCAAGCAATAAGTTTAATAAAAAAATTTTGGAAAAAAGGATGTGAAAGACTTCCAATTATTGCACAAGAGTTCATAAAATCCTCTTCTTATAGGGTCACAGTAATTAATGGAAAAATAGTCCAAACAATAATAAAAGAAAGCACAAACTGGAAAAATACAGGAACCTCTTCAGAAAGATTTAGAAAATTTAAGGTTGACAAAGATCTCCAAAAAATAGTAAAAAAAGTCACAAAGGTGATGAAGATAAAAGTTTGCGGGATAGATTTATTCAAAAAGAAAGATAAATGGCTTGTTCTTGAAGTTAATTCAAGCCCAGGACTAGGTTTTTTTGACAACGCAAGAGAAAAAATAATTGAAGAGATATTAAACTTGCTCATAGAACTTTCTAATAAGAAGATTAATAAATCTCACAAACATCATAAATGAATGTTAAAGAATTGTTCATTTCAACAAGGATATGATGGTTCGTGTGGTCCAGCATCATTAAAAATGGCTTTGCATCATCTCGGAATTGAAAAAACCGAGAATGAATTAGTAAAATTAGGTTCATGCAGAGGAGAAGGTGTAGAATTAGAAGACCTACTAAAAATTGCAAAGAAGTTTAAAATCAAAGGATTTATAAAAGAAAATTCTGATTTAAAAGAGATTAAAAAATATCTCAAAAAGAAATGTGCAATAATTGTAGGGTGGTTTTTTGAGGACGATGGTCATTATTCAGTAATTTCGAGAATAGACAATGAGAATATTTATCTTCAAGACCCTCAGATTGGACATATAAGAGCAATGAGAATAAATCTTTTTAAAAGAATTTGGTTTGATTTTCCAGGAAAATTTATGAGAACTAAAGAAGATTTACAGTTAAGGAAAATGCTTGTTCTTTATAACTAATTCTTCATTAAATTTTTAAGAGGGTAAATCCTTAAAAGATTATGCCTATTAATGTAAATGATCCGGAATATGTATCTGCAGAAAAAGAATATCACGATGCAGACAGCCTTGAAAAAAGATTAGCTGCTTTAAAAAAAATGATATCTCATGCTCCAAAACATAAGGGGGGAGAAAATTTAAGACAACAGTTAACAACAAGAAGAAAAAAATTAGAGCAAGAAATTATAAAAAAAGCTAAATCAGGTAAATCAACCTTCAAAGGAATCAAAAAACAAGAACACCAGGTAGTTATAATTGGCCAAACAAATTCTGGAAAATCAAGCCTACTCAATAATCTAACAAATGCAAATCCAAAAATTTCAGAAATACCTTTTACAAACAAGGAGCCGATTATAGGAATAATGAATTATGAAACAGTAAACTTCCAGCTAATTGAAAATCCTGCAATAGAATCAGAAAACTACGATAAAAGTCTCACTAATTCTGCAGACACCATTCTAGTAATAATTAATATTCTCGATGAAATAGATAAAATACAAATTCTCCTAGACAAAGCGCAAGCAAAAAAAATAATAGTCTTTAACAATAAAAACAAATTAGATGAAAGAAAAATAAAAGCAACACTTGAATCAAAAAAATATAATTTTGTTATTATAAATCTAAAAGAAAATAAAGATTTAGGAGAACTAAAAAATAAGATCTTTCAAACATTTGATAAAATTAGAATTTACACAAAAGAACCTGGAAAAGAAAAATCAAAAAAACCAATTATCATGCAACCAAATTCAACAGTTAAAGAAGCTGCTGAAAAGATTCTCCATGGTTTTTCAAAAACAATAACACAGACAAAAATATGGGGGCCCTCAAGCAAATTCCCCGGCCAGATTGTCGGACTCGCACACAAATTAAAAGATTTAGATGTTGTGGAGTTTAAGACGAGATAAATTAATGCAGTTTTTCATTATAATTATTTTTCTTTTTAAAACCTTTTGGAATAATATTTTCAAAAAAATCATCATTCTCAGTAAAAATATTTTCATAGTTATCAAATAAATTCAGAGGATTTCTTGATAAATCTGATTGAAGAATTTGAGGAGTTTTGTATCTTGTCATAAAATATCCAGTAATAATACTTCCCACAAAAAGACCTGTTAATGTAAAGGGGAGGTATTCTCCTAAAGGTTTTTTATTAATCCAATCAAAAACAGAGAATATTTGTTGACCGACTTCACTTCCTTGAATATCCTGAATAAACACTCCAAATCTATCAGATAAATCCCTCATAACTTAATAAAACTTCTTTCATTTTTAAAAATATCTACAATTCATCTTGTAACTTCAAAACTATTAACCTGTTCAAGCAATTCTTTTGCTTTTTTATTTTTCTTAAAATGCTCACGAATAGGATTTAATAATTCATTGATATATTTTGCAGAGGCTTTTTTTAAATCAAGAGGATGAATTTCCTTTTTCTTGTAAGATTTTTCAAGATCTTCATAATTTTTAAAAACAACTTCTCCTCCAAATTTCTCATCACGTTCAATGATAAAATTATCAATCTTTTCAAAAATAATATATTTGCAATATTCCAAAACAGGATTATCTTTAATTTTTCCTTCAGGACAATATGCTTTCTTGAATTTATCCTCAACTTCTTTTTCAGTGTCAGTCATAAAAATAGAAGAAGCTGGATTTGATTTTGACATTTTCTGTTCTATTGATTTTTCAACACCCTCTGCTTCCGATTTTGGAGCAGTAAGACCCATTAACATATGATGACTCACAACAACAGGTTTCCAATACCCAATCTTCTCTCCAATTTCTCTAGCTAAAACATTAACTTTTCTTTGATCCATTCCTAATTGAGTTATCCTTGCTCCAAGGTGAAAAATATCTGCTGCTTGCATACAAGGATATATTATGTGTGAAGCCTGCAAACTATCTTTCTCAGACCTTCCCATTATTTGAGTAGTTCTTAAAATACGATTCAATGTCGAGTTTCTTGCAACTTGCATAACCGTTTTCCAATACTCTCGATTATTTAGTAAATCAGAAGCCCAAACAAACTCTACATTTTTCAAATCCATATCACACGCTTTCCATACTTCAATAAAATATTTTCCAACAACCTGAATTTTTTCCAAATCCCCTCTCATCTTATTATTTGCCCAACCATGCCAATCCGCAACAAGCATCTTAAAAGTAACACCTGCTTTAATCATTTTATTCACATTAATTGCTCTCAAAAGACCCTGTGCAATATGTATTCTTCCAGAAGGCTCAAAACCATCATAAGCAATCAGCTTCTTTTCTTTAGACAAAAGATCTTCTAACTCCTTTTCTTCAAGTATCTCTTCTCCAACTTCTTTGATTAATTTCATCCTTTCTTCAACATCCATAAAAACAACAAAGAAGATTAATTATTAAATGTTTCTAAATTAAAATAAATCATTTCCAAAAACTCAAAAAAAGCTATCTAATTCAATAATTTCATAATTATTCATATCTCAAAAACTTTATCAGAAAAATATTTGTTAATTTCAGTTCTTTCATTAATTAAATGCATCATCAAATCCATTGAGGCCCCTGAATAATCAAAACTAACATTCATAAAAAATTCGTCTTTTACAACAAAGTTATTTTTATCGATCCATATCTTAAGATAATGTTCCTCAATCACATCTTCAGCCATACTAAAATATTGGGGGTCAACAAAATCCAAAAAAGATTCATAAGGGGGCTTATAAGTAACAACTAAATATTTCCCATCCATTTTTTTAGACTCAATTTCTGTTTCTTCAACCATCCCTAATAATTTGAATAAATAATCTTGTTGTTTACTCCAGACTACTTCAAACTTATCTAAACCAGAAATATCCTCAACATCAGAATCAAAATTACTCCCTTCAACAGTAACCTGATTATTTTCAACTAACATTTTACCCCTATAACTAGAATCATCTGTTTTTTCTTTCCCATCTTCAATTTCAACTTCTATTCCTGACTGCATTCTTTCTAAAATAAGTCTCTTATTTTTTAAATCCACATAACCAGTAGTCTCCATCTTATTAAAATTTCTAGAGCTTTGTATACCTTGAAAACCTATATCAAAATCTATCTGAAAATTAGATTCGATCTTATAAGATTCTATATTTGAATTAACTTCAATCACTTTTGATTCATCAAAACTTTCTCCACTCCTAAATAAAAGAACACCTCCCCCTATGCTCAAAAGAGTCACGACAGCAATTATAATGCCAATTCCAACAGATCCTTTATCCAACATAAATTTATTTAAGAAAAAAACATTTAAAAAAGTATCCAAAATGCTAATACAAATTACCCTCGTACTCTTCATAGGTATTCTCGCCGGGACTCTAACAGGCCTAATCCCAGGAATTCATATAAACTTAATTGGAGTTTTTCTTGTCTCTCTATCAGTTTCATTTCTTAGTCAAATAAATTCGATTTACTTCTGTGTTTTTATTGTTGCAATGGCAATTGCCCACACTTTTATTGATTTTATTCCTTCAATATTTTTGGGTTGCCCTGATACAGATACTGAATTATCCATCTTACCAGGTCATGAACTTCTCAAAAGAGGTTTAGGTTATGAAGCGACAATTCTAACTTGTTACGGAAGTCTTGCAGCGATCTTTATTTTAATTCTAATTGCATTTCCTTCAATTTTAATAATTTCTAAAATTTATGAATCCATTAGAAAATTAATTCCTTATTTTTTAATATTAATCTCAATTACCCTAATATCTCTTGAAAGAAAAAAAATAAAATCTCTTTTTGTGTTCTTACTTACAGGAATTTTAGGATATCTTATTTTAAATTTTCCAAACTTAAACCAACCCCTTCTCCCATTATTGACTGGTTTATTTGGCAGTTCAATGTTAGTTATGAGTATTAAAAATAAAATTCAAATTCCAGAACAAAAAATAACAAAACCAAAAATAACCTCAATAAAGCCATTCTTAGGTTCATTAATTGCCTCTCCTTTATGCAGTTTTCTTCCAGGCTTAGGTGCAGGACAAGCAGCAATTATCGGAAGCACAATTGCAAAAACCGATCAAAGAGGATTTCTAATTTTACTCGGAGCAACAAACACTTTGGTTATGGGTTTTTCATTTATTTCTCTTTACATAATTTCAAAGACTCGAACAGGTGCAGCAGTTGCAGTTCAAGAAATAATTGGAAAATTGGAAACAAATATCTTAATTCTCCTTCTTGGGGTGATTCTCCTATCAGGAATAATTTCATTTTTTTTAACAAAAATATTAACACAATTCTTTTCACAAAAAATAACAAAAATAAATTATACAACCCTTTCAATAATTATTCTCTTAAGTTTAATAATAATTATATTTCTTGTCTCAGGATTTTTAGGAGTTTTAATGTTAACAATCTCTACACTAACAGGGATTTATTCAATCTCACTAAAAGTACGTCGAACAAATATGATGGGGTGTTTGTTAATTCCGACTATTATCTTATATTTGATTTAATTCACTTTCCACCAAATCTTCTTTCTCTTTTCCCAAAACTCATGACGGCCTTTCTTAAATCTCTAGGTTTAAAACAAGGAAAGTGTTTTCTTGTAAAATAAAGTTCAGAATAAACTCCTTGATAAGGCATTAATCCAGAAAGTCTTTTCTCACCAGAAGTTCGGATTATAAAATCAGGATCAGGAACATTTTTTGTATCAAGATATCTCTTAAATCCCTCTTCATCTATTTTTTTCTCTTTCTTAATAATATTATTAACAGCTCTCAAAATTTCATCTCTTCCTCCATAATCTATCAAAAACTGAATATTAAAAACAGAATAATTCTTAGTCTCTTTCTCTAATAAATTGAGTTTATCCAAAAGCTCTCTTGGTAATCTATCTTTTCTTCCAAGATGTCTAAACCTAATTTTATTTTTATGAAAGTTTTCTTTAAGATTCTCAAAAGAATTCAGCAACAAATCAAAAAGAACTTTTTTCTCTTCCTCGCTTCTCTTCCAATTTTCAGTAGAAAAAAGCCACAAACTAAGATATTTAATTCCTAATTTTTCAGCTTCTACAAGAAGAGGCTTGTAACTTTCTTCTTGAGCAGATTTTTTATGCCCCTCACTAGGATTCATTCCCAATCTCCTTGCCCATCTCCGATTTCCATCAGGAATAATGGCTACATGAGAAGGAATTTTTAGAAGATAATTTCTTACATAACCAACACCAAAGAAATATTTAAATAGATTAACAAAACTTTGAATTTGATCTATTAAAAAATTTTGTCTTTTTTTTATTTTAAATCCGCTAAAATTCTCTGAATAATCTATTTTCTTAAATTCAAAATTATTTACTTTAATTAAACCCTTTCCTGATTTTAAAAAATTATTAAATTTTCCAAAAGAAATTTCATCACATTCTAAAAAAACTATAGCACTTCCATTAGATAAATTCTCAACACTTCCATTTAAATTTAAATTATCACAAAACTTTTTTATCTTTTTCCTAAATCCAGTTCCTTGAACTCGCCCATAAATCTTAATTTCATAAACAACCATAAATCAAAACAAAAAAAGAGTTTTAAAAGATTGCTAATCTATAATACTCAAAACCACTCCTCAATCTTTTTCTGTTTCTCCAACTCCTTTCCAAAAATACTATCAATATATCTTTTTGTCAAATCAATGCTTTGCTTAAGATAATTTGACAGATTATATTTTTCAGCTAACTCTAATGAAAGTTCAAGATATTTTTTAATTCCCCCTTCATGGATTGTAAATATTATTTTACCTCTGCACTTTGAACACACTCCTCTCAGAGGGGGTCTTCTCATAATTTCATTACAAGCAACACACCTAAAACCCTGCATTGAAAACTTCCTCAAATTACCACGCATATCTCTTAAAAAATGCCTTTCAATAATCAATCTTGCAGTATCAGAAGTATCAGCAGATCTAAGTTTTTCAGCAAGTTCCATTTGATGTTGAACTTTTTCAGACATTGCTCCTAATAATTTGTAAGAAGAACACACAACACCTTTATTAAAATCAGAGGTGTTATGAGTAAATCCAACATCAACGAAAGGATTTCCTCCTTCTCTCAAGATATCCTTGACAATCCTAATTCCTTTGACCTCAGAAGAGTGTTTTCTCCGTTCTGCAAATTCATAAAGTTCCAGAGGATACTCATTAACAAATTCAAAATCCAAAATAGCATCATCAACTTCTCCAGCATTTATCTTTGCATTCAAAACTAAAGGAGCATCTTGAGTTCCTCCACGATGTGAAGGTAAAAACTTTCTTGAAAAATTTAATAACACATCTCCCAAGAGCATAATTGCAGCTTCATCACCATCACAATCTCTTCTAATTGCAGCATGCATATAAGGACTTGCAAATAAACCAAGAGAATTTGAAAAACCAATAAATCTGCAAATAACTCCTGCACAATTATGAGGAGCCATGCAAACACCCAACTTTCCAACTAAATCTCCTCTTTTTTTCACATTATAAAAAGGTTTTAAACCATAAAACCTAACAAGTAAATCATCCACAAAATTACAAACTTTAATAAAAACATCATCAGCTCTTTCATCAAGAGTCTCAGGCGAACTAGGTAATAAAATATCATGAGGTTTTAATTCTAAAATTTGATTTTCATCAACAAGATCTTTTCCATAAACATCTTTTTCATAACCCAGTTCTTTTAACCTTTTCACATCTACAGATATTTCTTTAGGCTTAAAAGAAACCAAAGGTAATTCAGTCGCATCAAATCTAATTGTTCCATCCTTATTAACCTGCAGATCATAAGTTGCTCTTAAAATTCCTTTTGCAAGATTTTCCATTACATGTTCCCCAGAAGATGTTCCCCGAATTCCTTTTATCAACAGAGGAATTTCTTGATTAATCAAACCTAATTTTTCTTTTGCTTTATTAAAATAATGATTTATATCTAATGATTGATAACAATAGGGTTGTCCTTCTTTTTCAGATTCTTCTTTTATTTTTTCAAAACTCTTTTCCTTAGTATCATAAAAATAAAACATCTTTTTAGTTTTTGTTTCACAATTCTCACAAAGAGGGTAAATTGTTTCATTACCACATTTTTCACAAAAATAAATCGGAAAACTACTTTTAACATGACCAACCTCACAAGCAGCCTGTAAACTTCTTAGCCTTCCTCCTTCTGCACCTACTGGAAATAAAACATGTGGGCTACCAGTCAATTTTCTAAGCTTAGCTTTTTCAGGTCTTCCCATTCTCGCACCAATAAAATCTCCAGCCTTATCTTTTATTTCAAAACTAGAAAAGAGATTAAGGATCTCCAAAACACTTTTATCAAGATTATAATTCTCTTCTTTGATAATTTCTCTAAGAAAAAAATTTTCTTTTTCTAATACTTTCAAATCAATTCCTAGATTCAAAAACAATGCCTTACTATATTCTTCATTTAAAACAACATTTTCAATAGTAACCTCGTGCTCAACACCCAACAATTCAAGTGCTCTTTTTCCTCTTTCAAATTTTTCTTTTTCTGTTTTATTGTATGGAAAAATAATCTTCTTATCTATTCTTGAATTTTTCAACCATTCAATTAATCCTAAAAACTGCTCCTTATTTATTTCAGTCCAATAAAAAATAAATCTGGGATGTAAAGGAATTTCATATTTTTTACTTATTTGAAAAGCATCTTCAAAAGAAATATCAAAATAATCTTCAACTTTACCTCCTTTTTTCATTAAATCTAAATTCCACCACTCTTCAACATAACCTGCTTTAGGTAATGAAGCATTTCTATTTAATACATCACTAAAAGGAAATAAAATATCTCCTAAATAAATAATTTCTTCAACAGAAGAATAGATTTTTTTTGTTTCTTCAAGATTTTTGAGTTTTTTTACACTCCCATTAATCAACTTGACAATAGGTCCTTCAATCACATCACAAACAGTAGTAACGCAACCCTTAGTAGGTTTTTCTATCTTTAATTGGGTTCCTGTAGCAATAAAAGAATCTGTGATTGCCATTGTAGCTGGATGCAAGGAAACAGCACTAAAACCACTAACTCTTCCTCTTCCATATCTAAATCTAAAACCACCTGATCTTGATGGATGTCCAAAAACAGGTCTTCCTGCAACTAAATCTTTAATATAAACTGGAACACTATCTCCAGCCCTCTTTCCCTTAGCACTTGTCAATTTTTCATGCAATTCAAGATATTCAGAGATCCAATCAAAACCTGTTGAATGAATTCCGTTCTTCTTTGCACTATTTAATAATCTAAAACCTTTTGCGGCTTTTTGCGCCAAACCTTCTGAAAAAATCAAACACATTCCTCCCCGAATAAAATTAGTCTCAACTCTATCCAGATTTTTATAATTAGAAACTTCTATTCTTTCTGTAGGCTCTCCGGCAATTTGAATAGGTAAATGTCTAGCTAAAAATTCCATTTCTTCTTCTAAAGGGAAATATTGCAAATTAGTAACTCTTTCATGATAATCAGTGTTCTCAGTAACATATCTTTTAATTTCTTCCTCGCTTGGATCATATCTTTCATATCCAAATAATTCTCTCAAATAATCAATCAACATTAAAACAACACAAGAAGCAGTTGTTCCTGCACTTCTTATTGGCCCTGAAAAATAAGCCTTGAAATATTCTTTCCCTTCTCTTGTTTTTTCAATCTTCAATTCAGTATAACCTTCAATAGGAGAAGCTACAACACCAATAGTTGCATAAGCAAAACCTAATCTAATTCCTGCATCAATTGCCTCTAATAAACTCCTAAACTTGCAAAATTTTTGTTTTGCGACTTCTTCAGCAATTATAAATACAATTGTTGTATCAAGCTTACCATATTTTTCCTCTAATTCAAGCATTCTCTTATCAATACCACAGCCACTCATCTGAGGATAAACAGTAGCAATCAACTCAACACACTTCTCAGCCATACTCATTGCCAAGGGAATCTCCACCTTATCAACAGGATCTAAACCCTTCGCTCTTGCTTCACCAACCACCTCATAAACTTTCTTAACATTTTTTTCAAGTTCTTTAAAATATTTTTGAGTATTCATTTTAATAAAATCCGATAATATTTACTTTTTTATAATTCTTAGAATTTTTTTCTGTTTTTTTTAAAAAATTCCTATAATCAAAAGAAATTTCTGTCAAAGGAACAATTCTATTTTTTATTAAAACTTCAGGGTTAATATATCTAAACTTCTTTTTTAATTCAATTCCCTTTTCATCTTCTAAAACCTTCAAAGAATTTTTAAGTAAACTCAACCCATTTAAAATATAATCATTATTAGTCTCTTTTAATAATTGAATAACCTCATTATCTGTCCTCATAAAATCATTCACATTAATTATTTCATTTTCTAATCCTTTTTTTAAAACACTAGCTAAGATGTAATACCTTGCTCTTGCTTCATTTCCAGCCCAATGTTCGTTTTGAAGATTCATATATTCATTTGCAAAATCTTCTGCAACTCTAAAACCTTGAAATACAACTCGCCCGTTTTTAGTTGTTAAATCATTTAATATTCTTTTTACAATTTCTGATTTTCCCAAAAATTCTAACTCCCTCAAAGTATAATCAATCCTATCAACACACAAATTTGGAGCTCTTCTTTCTAATAAAGAAAAACTTTCAATATTAGAAATTTTCGAAGAATCAAAACCATACTTATCTAAAATTTTTGGGATATTTGAATTAAAAAAAACCTCTGAAAAATGATTATCTTGGTAATCTTCTTTAGTAGGATCTCCTAAAACCCAATCAACAACATGAGAAAAAGCAGTATGTGAAACATCATGTAAAAGGCCAGCTATTTGCTCAGTTAAATCTGCGTTTAATTTTCTCAGCAAAATCAAAACACCTATTGAATGCTCATATCTTGAATAACCTTTTTTATGATAATATTCATCAGGCATTCCTAATTGAGAAATACCTTTTAATCTTTGAACAACATTTGAATTAATTAAATCAATTAAAACACTTTCCTTAATTTCTTCTTTCCCATAAACCCTATCAATCATTTCCATTATAAAATAAATTCTCTTCTCCTTTTATCTATTTCTACACTCAATTACATAATCACTCAAAATCAAGAATTTTCATTGCTCTTGTCTTTAAATTAAACATTGGAACTTTACAATGATCTGGTTTATTTCCAAACTTCTCTTGATAAGGAGTCATTGATTCCCAACAAGAAGTTGAGATAATTAAAATATTATTATAATAAGAAACAGCACTTTTATGAGTGTGTGCAGACACAAAAATATCAGGTACATTTTCAATAAAATGAGTATCTTTTTCATTAAAAGGAAAATACTGGGTAGATGTATGTACAGGGGCTAAATGTCGATTTTTCAAAAGATATTTCATAATTTCCTCTGGATTATTCATTGATTTTTTTAACATTAAATTTGGAACATTATTTGCATAAAAAGGAAAAGAAAAACCATGATAAGTCAAAATATCAAAACCAGGAAAGTTTTTTTGAATTCCTATTTTGACATTGCAAGGATTTTCTGTTAAAACAACATTTTTTAAATTATAAAGAGGCCACGCATATTTTTCATCAAATAATGGTTGGGGCTCCATAAGTCTAACTCCTTCATGGTTTCCAGGCGAAATAATAATCTTAATATCTTTTCTTATTTTAGATAATAATTCTGAAATAAGAATAAATTGCTCTTCAAGATCATTTATCTTCAAATCTTCTTCTTGGCCAGGATAAACACCCACTCCGGTGATTAAATCACCAACAATGAATAAATATTTAATTTTATCAACTTCAGGAGTATTAGGAACCTTTCCATTTAAATAATCAATAAATTTTAAGAAATTCTTTTCTAAAAATAATTTACTTCCAAAATGAAGATCTCCTAAAAATAAAGTATATTCTTCAACAGGTGAATTTTTTCTTTCAAATATAACTGAATCAGGAAAAACAATATCACTAGCAAAGAAAAATTCTCTGCTTCCAGAACCCTTAAAACCAATAACACTATCTAAAGAGATCTCTTCTGCCTTTTTATAAAGATCAGATTTATCTTTATTTATTAAAATCTTAATTTTTCCTGTTAAATCTTCTACTTCAAAAATAATATTTTTGTTCTTTGTAACCCTCTTTTCAGAAATAAGTCCAATAATTGAAATTCCTTGTCTCTCATGAGATATTTTATTAATAGAAACAACATTATTTAACTCAGAATGTTCTTGTAAGACATCCCTCATCCTAGAGAACCTATTTCTAAAATATTTAACAAAATCCCCTACTTCTAGTTTTTTTCCTTCAATGAGATTTGAAGTCATAATTTTCAAATTGAAAAATTCTCCTTCATTCTTCGGAAGATTTTGAGTTTTTTTAAAAGAGTCATTAATTTCTTCTTCACTTGAAATTTCAATACTTAAACCAAGATTAATTTTTAATTTTTCAAGTTTTTTTTGTTTTTCTTCAGGAAGATTAGAAAAAAGGTTACTAACATTATTTTTATTATTATAAAAAAAGCTCTTAGTAATAATCTTTTGCCTAGTAGAATGAGTTATCTTTTCGAGAATTAATTTTACAGATTCTATATCTTCTGTTTCACTAAATAAATTTAAAATTTCTTTGTCTAACAAAAAACCCTTTTTTAAACAAAAATTCAAGATTTCTTTTGAATCCATTTTAAGTATAAAAGCAATTTAAAGAATCTTCTATGATTCTTTTTGCTTTCTCAGTAATAGTTTTTGTGATAGCTAATTTAATTTCTCTCATTCTTCCACCCCTTCCTTTTGAAATAACTCTTACATTAATAATTCCTAACATATCAAATTCTTGAATTATATCACTAACTCTTCTTTGGGTTAAAACTTCTGATTTATTTTTTATGCATAAATCTTGATAAAAATTATAAATATCCCCTGTAAAAATAGGGCTTTCTTTTTGTTTTTCAGATAATTTAATAATTGAATATAAAACAAATTGAAATTGTTTTGGTTCTGATTGGATAACATCTAAAATTTTATCTCTTTCAATTTTTTCATTAGCCTCATCAATATGTTTTAGAAGAATCTTTTTTGAATTATCTCTCTCTGCTAATTCTCCAGCAATTCTTAATAGATCTATCGCTCTTCTTGCATCACCATGCTCTCTTGCAGCAAAAGCAGCGCATTTAGCAACAACACCCTCTTGAAGAACTTTCTCTAAAAAAGCTACTTCTGCTCTTTTATTTAAAATCTCTTGTAATTGCAAGGCATTGTATGGGGGGAAAATAATCTCTTCTTCAGAAAGAGAGCTTCTAACTCTTGGATCAATTTCATCTAAAAAAGTCAAATCATTACTAATTCCAACAATACAAATTTGAGTTTTTGATAATTCAGTATTGAGTCTAGTTAGATTATATAAAAAATCACTTGAAATTTTCTTTGTAGTCTGATCAATTTCATCAAGAATTAATACAAGTAATTGTTTTTTTGAATCAATTATCTCTATAAACTTACTATAAACAGCCTCAGTTGGTAAACCTGTAGTAGGAACATTACCTTTTAATTTTTTAATAATTTCTGCCAAAATCCTATATTCTGTATCTGAAACCTTTTTTAGTTTACAATTAAGATAAATTATATTCAAATTAATACTCGAATTTTGTTTAGCTCTTTTAAGAAGTTCATCACGAACATAATTAATAGAAAGGGTTTTTCCAGTACCTGTTTTTCCATAAAGAAATAAATTACTTGTTCTCTCTCCTCTCAAAACAGGAGCAAGAATAGAAGCTACTTGCTTAATTTGATCCATTCTATGAAGGATATCTTCAGGTTTATGATTTGTTTGCAGAATAGACTTATCTTTAAACACCCCTCTTTCATTTACAAATGAATCAAAAATTTCATTAAGTTCTCCAACCATTTTCTTTTTTATAATGTACTCAATTCCAAAGATTCAAAATCATCAAAAGACACATCTCTCACAGTATGATTTCTTATGGAATTTAATTTAAATTTAATATTAACAACGATAAGAAAAGATGATTATATATAAATGATTATAACTACTAAAAAAGAAAAACACCTATATTTCTTGTGGAAAACTATAAAAAAGAGCTATTTAAAAAGAGTCTTAGAGTAAATTATATTACAATTTCCAATTAATGAATTATTATTTGACAGATAATTTCAAAAAATATTATATTATATTATATTATAT
>JBDRCH010000001.1:0-25414 GCA_043821945.1 archaeon | reverse complement strand
ACTAAATCTTCTTCGTAGAATCCAACATCTACTTCAATAGTATCTCCTGAATTTGCATTATTAATAGCTTCTTGAATTGTTAAATAATCAGTAGGAACATTTATCACATCAGCAAAAACAAAAGGAAATAATAGAATTAAAAAAATCAGGATTATTCCTCTTTTCATTTTAATATAAATATCCTTTTCCTTTTAAACATGCATCACTACTTTTACTTGGTGAATTTTCTTATATAGCCTCTGCCCAAACAAAAATGCTTCCATGTTCTGCAGATTCAAATTCTCCGTAACAAGATTCTGGAAGATCTAATCTAAATGTTAATGCCATTACACTTCCAGGATATAAAACATTTGCCCGATATCCAATTAAACCAAGAACTGGACCACCTGCCTGAATTATCTCAGCGTCGTTAAACATTGCTTCTTCAAATCCAGAGTTAAGCTGTTTATTGATATTAATATAACCTTCAGAATCTGCATCATCTCTTATAACAGAACTATAACCACTATCTATTCCCTTATCCATTCTTGTAGAAAATGCACCATTCTCAGCATAATATCTAAAAGCTTCTAGAGGAAGATAATTAACTAATTCTCCTGTTGATTCTTTTTCGCATCTTCCTAAATTAGAATCTGCAGCTGGCCAATCTTTACCTGTTATAAACATATCAAGTGCAACTCCACCTTCTGCTTCGTTTGTAAGCACAATCTGACTATATGAAGATGTTCCAGGTCTAATGTCTGAAAAATCTAATGAACCATCAACACCCAATTCTATTATTGGATTAATCCATAAAGGATTTATCTCATCATAAACACCAACTTCATTTCCATCATCTGCTTGAACAGCTAACCAGTATAATCCTGCCATGTGTTCTGAATCAAGTATTGTAATTGAACATCTGTAACTTTTCATTGTGTCTTCATCAAATTCTTCTATTTCTTCTTCATCAATTCTAACATTACATTTCTCAAACTGCTTAGGAAATAATTCTGATGGAATACAATTTATTGTATAATCATCGTATCCTGGTTCATCACCAAGAATCAAATCAACAACAACATCCTGTATTTTGTTCTTGTCCCAGACAACTACATCAACAGAATATTTTTCACCTTCAAAAAGATAGTTTCCTGATCTTTCATAAAGCCAATCACCAAATTTATGAAATCTCCAAGGTTGAACATTTTCATCAGTTAAAATTCTTCTTCCACATTGGAATACTTTTGGTTCAAAATCTTCAACTCCAATTTCTCCTCCAATCCCATTGTCATCTCCAACAGGAGGAGTTGAAGCTTCTATTAAACATCCAGAAGAACATCCATCTCCACTAATTTGGTTACTATCATCACATTCTTCTCTGTAATCAATTATTCCATCGCCACAAAAAGGTAAGGTGCAATCATTTCTGCATTCATCTCCATTAATCGAATTACCATCGTCGCATTCTTCGCTTGATTCTAAAATTCCATTTCCACAAACAGGCTCTGGTATATCCCCTATACAAATACCTTCTACACAGCTATAACCTGTATTGCAATCTTCATCATCCCAACATTCAGGTTCTGCTGGCATTTCGCATTCACAATCTGAGGAACATCCATCTCCACTAATTTGATTGCCATCGTCGCATTCTTCGCCTGATTCTAAAATTCCATTTCCACAAACAGGCTCTGCTGGTTCTTCACATTGAACATAAACTTTTCTCTCAGCATAATTATCCAATGAATTGCAATCTCCTTCTAATTGAATTTCAACAGAGATAATATGACTTGAATCACACTCTAATTGGGAAATGTCTAAATCAACATTAGGATAAGTATAACTTGTTATAGTTCTATCAGATTCTGAAAGAATAGTGTCATCAAGTTTAATAATTACATGAACTCCTTCAACAACTTCTTCTAAATAATTTTTAATAGAAGTTTTTATATTATAATCAACCCCTTTTGCTAAAACAACTGGTGTGCCTAAAATCCAGTCTCCTCCAAGAAGTTTTATATTAATTCCAGTATTATCTGAAGAAGAATAACCATAATTTATTCCAACATCATACGAACAATCAGCATTAACAATACTAAAAGAAATTATTGTAATAAAGATTAAAGATAAAAAAATCGCCTTGCTTTTATTTTTCATGTTTATTTTTATCATTTTTATTATTTAAATATGTCTCACTACTTTTTCTTGGTGAAATCTATAGAGTTATAAAAACACCAATAGAGTTTGTAGCTTCGTCAATTATATTTAACTGAATATTTTCATAATAATCTTTTAGTCTGAATTTCTTCTCGCAAATTCCGTCTTTTAATCTTGAGCATAATCTTTTTTCTTTGCTATATTCTCTTCCATATTTTTCATATTCATAACTTACAAAAACTTCGTCGAGATTTTCTTCTGTTATGCCTATATTAAAATAAATATATTTTTCATCATAAGTATAAAATGAACTTGGATTATTTATTTCTGGTGGACTTGTGTCAATATTAATTTCTGTTTTCTTTGATTCGTCGATGTTTCCTGCAACGTCTGTTAAAACAAACCAGTATTCTATTTCTTCTTCATTATATTTACTTAAATCAGCATAAGTGCTACAAGAATATTTACTTTTATCAAAATAACAGTCATTTTCTAAATCTAAAGGTTGTTCATCATTCCCATAATATAATACTAATGTCTTTGCATTATCTTCTTTAAATTGAACTTCAAAATTTCCATCTGCAAAACTTCTTCTTTTAGGATATGTCCTATATATCTTAGGATTCTTTGAATCAACTGAAAAACTTATTTCATCTGTTCCTTCATTTTTAGCTAAATCAATTGCCTTAACATAAAGATTATTTTCACCTTCTTTAAAACTAATTCTATCTTCGCAAGTAATTGTAGCTCTGCTGCACATTGTTCTCCATTTTTCTCCGTCTAAAGAATATTTGAAAGTAGAAGGTTCATTTGAAGTAGCTTGAACTAATATTTTTCTTTCATTAGAAATGTCTCCATCAGAAGGCAGGTTTATTTCTACTTCAGGAGGAGTTATGTCCATTTCAGGATCTTCTCCAGAAATACAATTTAATCCCAATGCATTACAAGGATTTGGATTTGCAGTAGCAGGGCAATTAAAACCCTTGCTTCCAACATAAGCACAACGAGGGCATAAATCAGAATTACAAACTTTTGGAGCATAAACATCATTACAAGAAGAAAAGTCAATAACTTCTCCATCTTTAAAACAGATTAAAAAATAATCTTTTGCTAAAACTCCACTTGTGAGTAGAATTAATATTCCTATCATTGAGATTATTGCTAATGTTTTTTTCATTTTTTATTTATTGATCTTTTCTTTTAAATATTTTGAGGGATTTTTCCCCTTCCCTCAAGGGTCTAATTTAATAAAAAAATAAAAATAAAAATAAATTTTCTTATATAGCTTCTGCCCAAACAAAGATGCTTCCTTGTTCTGAAGATTCAAACCCACCATAACATGGTTCTGGTAAATCAAGTCTGAATGTTAATGCCATGATATTTCCTGGGTAAAGAACATTTGCTCTGTATCCTTTTAGACCAACAACTGTTCCACCTGCTTGAAGAATTTCTGCTTCATCAAACATTGCTTCTTCAAATCCAGCATTAAGTTGCTTGTGGATATTTACATATCCTTCAGTATCATGATCCCTATCTATACTACTATCATAATCATCATTATCTACATCATTATCCATTCTTGTAGAAAATGCTCCATTTTCAGCATAATATCTGAAAGCTCCTAATGATAGATAATTAACAAGCTCGCCTGTTTCAGCACCTTCACCATCAAGCCTCATACATCTTCCCATGTCAGTATCTGTAGCTGGCCAGTCTTTACCTGTTATAAACATATCAAGTGCAACTCCACCTTCTGCAATGTTCTCAAGAACAACTTGACTATATGAAGATGTTCCTGGTCTAATGTCTGAAAAGTCAAGAGATCCGTCAACATCAAGTTCAATCACAGGATTAATCCATAAAGGAGTCATCTCATCATAAACACCAACTTCATTGCCATCATCTGCCTGAACAGTTAACCAGTATAATCCTGCCATGTGTTCTGAATCAAGAGCTGTTATTGAACATCTAAAACCTTCCATAGTTGTATCGTCGAATTTGTCTATTACTTCCTCATCAATTCTTGCATTACAAGAATCAAAATGGATCTTTGAATGATAATCACATCCTTGAGTTCCTCTAAGGCATCCTCCGTCAACAACATCCCAAGGTACACAGTTTAGAGTGTAGTCATCGTATCCTGGTTCATCACCAAGAATCAAATCAACAACAACATCCTGTATTTTGTTCTTGTCCCAGACAACTACATCAACAGAATATTTTTCACCTTCAAAAAGATAGTTTCCTGATCTTTCATAAAGCCAATCATCCTCATGTGTAAGTCTCCAAGGTTGAACATTGTCATCAGTCATGAATCTGTTATCACACTGCCATACAACTGGTTCAAAGTCTTCAACGATAATTTCTCCGCCAAATCCTTCACCAATTCCTGCAGCCATAACAATAGGCATAGCTGATAAAGTCAACAAAGCTATTATTGATAAACTTAATAATTTTTTCATATTTTACAACCTCCTTTCAATTCTATATTTAAACCCTGAAAACAGGATTCTAACCTGTTATACATGTTATACGTATAACTATGATCTAATAAAATAGTAACTTCTTTTGCTTCTCTTTTTGTCACCATAATAAAATTAAGAATCAATTTGTTTAAAAGGATTTTGTCGTCGGAGAATATACTTTTTGTTATCACTTGAATCCGATGAATAAAAAATTTAGTAAGATTTATACAAGATTAATCCTGCATTTTCATCTCTTAGAAAGAGCGTATCACCTGTTTCTGTCCAGACATATTTTTCTCCTTTCCAAAACAAATTAGTATTGTTATTATTACCTTCTCCTACTTGAATTGTTATTTTTTCATTCGAATTCAAATTAGTCTTAGGAAAAACAAAGTTTTTTCTGCCTTCATCTTTAATTTCCCAATTTGTTAGATCACAACTAAAACCACACTGGTTATCGATGGTAATTCTCTCTTTTTCAGAGTCAAATTCATTTAGTTCTATACATTCTGAACATTTTTTATTTGATTTTTGGCAGAGATTTTTATTTGATTCTATACAACTCTTCCATGCTTGAACAAATTCTTTGTAGTGCATATCTTTTCCAGAGGGGAAATAAAAGTTCGCAAATCCATTTTTGACTAATTCGATATTTATGTTCATATTATTTATATAAACATAAGCGAGAATCCGTTTGTATTGGTCATATTTCTCTTTTCCGAATTCAAATCTTACTTCTTTATCTAATATTAGTTTTTCTAAAAATTCTTTTGATTCATTATAATATTTTTCTCCTTTTTCAGGAGAATTAATTCCTAATAATCTAATAGAATTATTTCCTGCAACAATTGTATCTCCATCAATTACTCTTTGGACCACTACAAATTCAGAGTTTGATAAAAAATTTTCTAAAGTTTTGTCTAAAAAAGAATAGTTTATAATAAACAATAATAAAATTAATAATATTAGAATTAATTTTTGTTTTTTCATATACTTTATATATCTTGCAAGTTTTTAATTATAATGAATTTTAATGAAAGATGTTATGCAATTCTGAGAAAAGTTCCAAAAGGAAAAGTTATAACATATAAAAAAATTGCTAATGCTCTTGGAACAAAAGCTTATCGTGCTGTTGGAAATGCTATGAATAAAAATCCTTACTGCTCACAACCTCGCACGGCTAATAATAATTCCAATTACTGCCTACCACGAAATCGCTCGTCCCAGAATGTTCCCTGTCATAGAGTTGTGAAATCAAATGGAGAAGTTGGGGGTTTTGCACAAGGAACAAAAAAGAAAATTCAAATGCTTAGAAAAGAAGGTGTTGAAGTGAATAATGGGAAAATTGATTTGGGAATGTTTTGTTGGAAATTTGGATGATCATGCCTCAGTAGCTCAGGGGTAGAGCATCTCACTCGTAATGAGAAGGTCGCAGGTTCAAATCCTGTCTGAGGCTTGGACAAGTTTTATAAATAAAGATAATAAAAAAGATTTATGGTAGAAATAAATAAAGACAATTTAGAAAAAGAATTGGATCAAGAAACACCTAAAGAACCAACTATGTCAAAAGATGCTGAAATTGGATTTCATCAAGGAGCCTTGAACACTTTGGTTAATGAAAGAAACGAGTTGTTTAAGATGATCCAAAATGTTGAAGCAGTTATGCAGGCACATCTCAAGAGACTTGAAGAATTGGGCGTGAAGATTCAGCAGAAAAAGCAATAAGTAAGAAGTTTTTTATATTCTTAATTTCTGATAACTTTGAGCGAGGGTGCCGGAGTGGTCAAACGGGCTGGACTTAAGTGCAAAACCTTTAGGTTTTACGTTCTCCTCTTTCTGAGGAAAGCGAAGAAATCCAGTAGCTTAGTGCTTGCGCAGGTTCGAACCCTGTCCCTCGCATATTTCACAACATTTATAACTTATTTCTGTTTTTATATTCTATGAAACTTAAGGTAATAAAAATATTAAAAAAAGCATTAGATAAAGAGGGGATAATAATAAAAGGAATTGAAAATTTAATAGAGATTCCTGCAAATATTGAATTCGGGAATTATTCTTTTCCTTGTTTTATATTATCAAAAACATTAAAGAAAAACCCTGACAAAATAGCCATTGATTTAAAATCAAAAATTGAATTAACGAAGGATTTTGAAAAAGTTGAAGTTGTTGGAGCTTATATTAATTTTTTTGTGAATAAAGGAGAATTTGCCAAAAAAGTTGTAAAAGAAATTTTAAATAAAAAACAAGATTTTGGAAAAGGGGATAATTCAAAGATAATGATAGAGTTTTCTCAAGCAAATTCGCATAAAGCGTTTCATGTTGGGCATATTCGAGGAACTTCTATTGGTGAGAGTTTATCCAGAATCTCTGAACTTTTTGGAAATAAAGTTATAAGAGCAAATTATCAAGGAGACACTGGTATGCATGTTGCAAAATGGCTGTGGTGTTATTCAAAATATCATTCAAATGAAAAATTAAAAAAAGATGAATTTTGGATTTCTTCTATTTATGTTGATGCTATTAAAAGATTGGATAAAAATAAAAGGTTACAAATTGAAGTTGAAGAGATCAACAGAAGATTAGATTTAAAGATAGATAAAGAATTAAATAAATTATGGAAAAAAACAAGACAGCTATCTTTAGACTCCTTAGAAAGAATATATCAGGAACTTAATACTTTTTTTGATATTTATTATTTTGAATCAGAAGTAGAACAAAAAGGAAAAGAAATAGCTAAAGAACTTATTGAAAAAGAAATAGCAAAAATTTCAGAAGGGGCAACAATTGTTGATTTAGAAGAATACAATTTAGGTGTTTGGGTATTGCTTAGAAGAGACTGGACAGTTTTATATTCTGCAAAAGATTTGGCTTTAGCTAAGAAAAAGTTTGAGGATAATGATTTAGATGAATCTGTTTATGTTGTAGCTAATGAACAGGATTTGCACATGAAACAATTATTTAAAACATTAGAATTAATGGGTTTTGAAAATAAGAACAAACTTCACCATGTTACTTATGGAATGGTTAGATTGCCTGAGGGTAAGATGTCTTCTAGAACAGGAGATAATATTTTGTATTCGAATTTTATAAAAGAAGTTACTGATTATGCTAAAATTAGAATTAGAGAAAGAGCAAAGAAGATTTCAAAAAAAGAATTAGAAAAAAGAGCATTAATTGTTTCAATTGCTGCAATTAAATATTCTATGCTAAAGCAAAATCCCAATAAGAATATAATTTTTAATAAACAAGATGCTTTGAATTTTGAAGGCGACACAGGGCCATATATTTTGTATAGTTATGTTCGAGCAAATTCAATTTTGAAAAAAGCTAAGATTAAAAAGATCAAATTAGATACCTCAAAATTAGAAGAAAAAGAAATAGAACTCGTTAAAAAACTTTCTTTGTTTCCTGAAGCTGTTTTGAAAGCTCATAATAATCTTAATCCCTCGGTGATTGCGAATTACTCTTATCAACTTGCGCAACTTTTTAATGAGTTTTACCATTCTTGCCCTGTGATTGGTTCTGATCAAGAAAAATTTAGGTTGGAATTAGTCAAGGCATTTAAACAAGTTTTGAAAAAATCTTTAGATTTGCTTGGAATAGAAACTTTAGAAGAGATGTAATTTCATCAAAGAATAGAAGTGAAAAACCAAAACTATTTAAATAAAATTTTCCTTGAATAAACATCAATTAAACAAAAGGAGGTTGATATGGCAAAAAAGAAAGGTCTAAATTTGTTGAGTTTTGTTGCTTGGCTAACAGGAGTGATTGTATCATTATCTGTAGGTTTTGCAATGATTAACAAAACTTTAAGTTTACCTGGTTATCTTGGTGGAGCTACAGTTGCTGTAGTTGCTGGGTGGATTGTTGTAATTACCACAGCTATTAGTGTAATTTTAGCAGTAGTAAATTACTTCAAATAAATATAATTTTATTTTTTTATTTTTATCTCTTTAGAGATTCTGCTATTTCTTTTTATCTTTTTTAAAGAATATAAAATTCTCTTGAAAATCATAAAAAATAAAATTAAATCTAGTCGAGACTTTAAGAATTTATTTTTCCTGACTATTTAACTAAATTAAATAAAACCAAAAAGAACTCCTACTGTCCAGACTACTAATGAAAGCCATACAAGAATAGGCAACCAAGCTTTTCTTAGTGCATCTCTTTTCAATAGTTTAAGCATTGAGGGCATAAGTTCTTTACCATAAGCTGCAAAAGTCATTCCAGTTAATAATGCTCCAAGAACAACTCCTCCCATTATCTGAATTATAGAGAGAGATTGCAACAAATAATAGATAACGATTCCTGCTAAGACCAACTCAATAAACATCAAAGCTGTTGGTTTGTTATAAAGTCTTTTTACAAAACTCGCCCATGAATTTCTACTAACAAGAATTATTAATACTTTTACAAATGCTGCTAGTACAAAAACCAATGCTATGATTTCTATAGCGCTAAAATTCATTTTTATCAACCTCCTTTCAATGACCAAATATAATCTCGGAAGTATTTAAATTTATCTAATTAAAGGAGTAAATATTTAAAGTTTGCTTTATAATTTTTTATATGGAAAAGTTTTTTTGGGCAGACCAGATTGCAGAGAGAATAATCAAAGAAAAAGGAAATAAAAAAGAATATGTTTGTGCTTCAGGAATAACTCCTTCAGGAACAATTCATATTGGAAATTTTAGGGAGATTATAACAACTGAATTGGTTGTTAGAGCACTAAAAGATAAAGGGAAGAAAGTTCGATTTATTTATTCTTGGGATGATTTCGACAGATTTAGAAAAGTTCCTTTGGGAGTTGATAAAAGTTATGAAAAATATATTGGGATGCCTGTGAGTGATGTTCCTTCTCCATTTGGCAAAGGAAGTTATGCAGAATATTTTGAAAAAGAGTTTGAAAAATCATTAATTAAAGTTGGAATAAAACCAGAATTCATTCGGCAAAATGAGATGAACAAAAAATGTAAATATTCTGAATTTATGGAAAAAGCAATTGAGAATAAAAAAGAAATAATGAAGATATTAAATAAATACAGAAAAGAGCCTCTAAATGAGAATTGGTTTCCTGTTGAGGTTTATTGTGAAAAATGCAAAAAAGATTCTACAAAGATAATTAGTATTAAGAATTATGAAATTGAATATGAATGTGAATGTGGTTTTAAAAGTAAATTTGACTTTAGAAAGAGAGGAATTGTAAAATTAAAATGGCGTGTTGACTGGCCAGCAAGATGGACTTATGAAAAAGTTGATTTTGAACCAGGCGGAATAGACCATAGTGTTTATGGAGGAAGTTTTATGACTGGAAAGCAAATTGTCAAAGAGATTTTTGATTATGAAGCTCCAATGTATCAATTATATGAGTGGGTTAGGATAAAAGGAGGAAAAGAATTTTCAAGTTCTACTGGAAATGCTATTTCCTTAGATAAAGTAGAAGAAGTTTATGAACCTGAAGTTTTAAGATATATTTTTGTAAGCACACGACCAAAAAAAGGTTTTCAGATTAGTTTTGATAATGATATAATAAAAATTTATGATGAATACGATTCCTTAGAAAAGAAATATTATGAAGGAAAAGCTAATAACCAAGAAAAGAGAATTTATGAATTGTCGCAGGTGAATTTGAAAAAGAAAAAATCAGATAAAGGAAGTTTTAGGCATTTGATTACTTATGTCCAATTGAAAAAAGAAGGGGAATTAAATAAAGAATCTAAAGAAAGAACTGAGAAAGTTACAAATTGGATTGAAAACTATGCTGAAGAAGATATGAAGTTTGAAGTTAAAGATAAAGTTTCTATTAAATTAAATGAAAAAGAAAAAAAAGCAATGAGGGAGTTAAAAAAATCTTTGAAAAAGAAAGATTATAATGAAGAAGAGCTGTTTAATGAATTTTATGATATTTGCAAGAGACTTGAAATGACAAATAAAGAATTTTTTGATATTGCATATAGAATTATTATTGGTAAGAACAAGGGTCCTCGCCTAGCAAGTTTGATTTTAATTATAGGAAGTGAGAAAATTATTAAATTACTAGAACAAGTTAAATGACTCTCCCAATTTCTCGTGAACAAGCAATTGAATTATTGAAAAAATATTCTCAAGAAGAAAGTGATATGAATCATTATCTAGAAAGTGAAGCAATTATGAAGGGGCTTGCTAAAAAATTTGGTGAAGATGTTGAGTATTGGGGAATGCTCGGACTTCTTCATGATGTTGATTGGTCTTTAACTAAAAGTGATTGGACTGGTCATGGAATTAAAGCTAAAGAAATTTTAAGTGAAGCTAGTTTTGATGAAGAGTTTATTTCTACTATTCAATCTCATTGTTCTGGTTATAATGAAATTCCTTTGTTAAAAGAAAAAAAACGTGAGAAAAAAGTTGAACATGCTTTGGCTGCTGCTGAAACAATAACTGGAATAATTTATGCTTATGCTTTAATGAGGGGAAAGAGAATTAGCGACATGGAAGCAAAAGGATTGAAAAAGAAATTTAAAGATAAAACTTTTGCTGCAAATTGTAATAGAGAAATAATCAGAGAAATTGAAAAAACAGGTTTAGAGTTGGGAGAGTTTTTTGAAATTGCTATTGAATCAATTAAGGAGATTAAGGAAGAGGTTGGATTGATTTAGAAAAGTTTAAAATGGATGATTATTTATTTCAACTATGGCACTAATAGTAAAATCAAATATTAAGAAAGTGGTGAAAGAACTTGATAAAGATAATTCTGTTTCAAGTGTTGCTGAAGAAGTTGGAATAGCTATGGAAAGAAAAGTTGAGGAAATGTTGATTGATGCAATTAAGAGGGCAAAGGCAAATGGCCGACGGACTTTGCAGGCAAGGGATTTATAATGGTAAAAGCTAAATTTCCGGTTTTATGGACTCTTTTGTTGATATTTGGAATTGTGTGGATGGTTAATGAACTTGGATATTACATAATAGATATTCCTTGGGGACCTGTAATTGTAGTTGTTATTGCAATAGGTTTGATTGCAAATAGATATCGATGAAAAAGAAAGAGGATTCAAAAGTAAGAGTATCACATAGGTTTATTTTAGCTTTAGCTGTTGTTAGTATTCTGAGTTTTCTCTCTATTGTAAGTTATACTCTTTTTGACAGAGACATAAGCAAATATATTGAATCCATGTGGATGATAATCATTGGAGGAGGACTTATTGCAGAAGCGAATTTGAAAAAGCTGAAAACTCTTGAAAAAGGCTTGACTTCAAATAACTTCACTCATCTGACTACAATGATAATTGGAGGCATTGCTATTACTGCAGGAATTCTAAGTTTTCCTAGCATAAATTTCCAAAATCCCTCATTTCTTGCAATTAAAGGAATTGTGAGTATTATTGCGATAATTTTTATTGTTATTCAGACATGGGTTGCTAAATGATGTTTGACGTAACGATTAAGAGTATTTTCTCTTAATTTCAAGGTTTAAATAGGCATAGAGACTAACTAATCAATGATATTATTAGGTAATAACACAGAACACGGATTTAAATTAGAAGCAGTATCAGAAGGAAAACCTGTTGGGAAGTATGAATTATCTTTTGATAAATCTGGGAATATATCTCATGGGTTTATTAATTCTAGAATATCAGATAAACACATTCCACGAAATCTAATTTGTGCAGCAGGGGATAAAATACAAGATATTGCAAATAAAGAATGTAAAAAAATAAAACATGACGAATATTTAGTAACAGATGACTCTAAAAAATTGTCTTGCATTTTTGAAAAGTTGGGATATGAAAAAAGAATATATCCCGAGTGTATAGTTGTTTCAAGAACATATCAGCCAGAAATTTATTGAAACAAACATAATAATCAATACTACTCCTAAAAAGTTTTATTATAAATTTTGATAAAGTGTTGTTAGAAAGTATTTATTACAATACAATAAAGAATTTAAATTAACAAACTATTATTTGATTATGGATAACGCTCTTAAAAAATCATTTGAAAGATTTTATAATCGAAAGAATATTCTTGAAGCAATTCTTGTTTCTTCAATGGATGATAACCATTTAAAATTTCCTAGAATAAAACAATTTATTTTAACAGAATTAATTAATGGTTTTGGGGAATATGTAGAAGATAATTCTCAGGAGATTGATTACTATAGTTATTTTGAAAAAAATCAGTTTGAAAGAATTGCGTGGAATAAAATTAAGAGAATTCTCAAAAGTGATTCTTCAAAGAAAGTAGATCCAAAAATTAGAGGGGCTATAGGAAAAATGTGCAAATATCGTGTAGTAAATCCTGATGGTCCTGATAGGCCTTATGCAGATACGGAATTATATGGGTTATTTAAAGGATTTTTTTGTCCTGGTGTTGGAAGCTCAATATTCTCTCCTCCCTATGATAAAGTTATTGAAACTAAAAAATTTATGACATCTTTACCTGAATTCCAAAAAAAGGACATTGAAGGCATTGGAAAAGTAATGAGAGATTTTATTGAAAAAGATCTGGAATATATTAGAAAAGAATATCATTGGTAAATTGGCACCCCTAAAAAGTTTTATTATAAATTTTTATACTTCTATCTCCTGATTATATTATGAAAAAAGAAAACAAAGAAGAGATTATGAAGAGGATTAAAGAAGCTGGGAATCCTGAGAATTATGAAACTTCTTGGAGTGATGAAGGGGTTCCTGTTTCTAAGAAAAAAACCGAAATAAAAAAAGGCAGAGTGTCAAAAGCTCGAGGGGCTAGATTTGAATTGAGAGTTAGAAAAGATTTAGAGAATAAAGGAAGAGTTGTTGACAAGTGGAATAATAATGTTGATTTAGAAGAAGGTAAAATAATTCCTGTTAAAAGAAAATTTTTACGTAAACCATTTGGACAAGGATTTTATATGGGAATCTCTGCAATTGGGACAGGATTTCCTGATTTTATTTCAATTAAACATATCTATAAAGAGAACTATAGTGTTATTGGAGTTGAAGTTAAAATGAATGGGATTCTTTCAAAAATTGAAAAACAAAAGTGTGCGTGGTATTTGAAAAATAAGATTTTTTCTCAAATTTGGATTGCTAAAAAAGGAGCAAAACGCGGACAAATTGAATATGATGATTTTTTAGAGAAGTATGGGAAGAAATATAACAAAACTTAAAACAAATCAATTTCTTATTATTATATGAAGAGAATACTGCTTTTTGTAGTAATTATCTTAGTTATTTCTAATGTTTATGCTGTTTGTTCTGAAAATCAAATTGATATAAACTCTGCACAATTAGAAGAACTAGATAAATTAACTGGAATCGGTCCTGTAAAAGCGCAATCAATAATTGATGCTCGAGAATTTAATAGTGTGGATGATTTAATTCTAGTTTATGGAATTGGTGAAAAGACCTTGCAAAAAATCAAAGATCAGGGACTTGCTTGTGTTGAAGGGAACATAGATGAAGTTGCTGAAGAAATTCCACAAGAAGAAGAACCAGATATAGAGATTAAAGAAATAAAAAAGGCAGAGGATGCTAGTGAAAAAGAAATAAAAAAAGAGATTGAGATTATCAACTTAAATGCAAAAAATATAAAAACAGAGGAAGATGCGAAATTAGAAGAACCAGATAAAAAAGATTATTTAATTTATGGATTCATAGGTTTTTGTCTTTTGATAGGTTTTTTGTTTGTGATTCAAAGGTTAAGGTATAAAAAAAGTGAGTTTAATTAAAAAAACGGAACGCGTGAGAGCAATGATGATCATAGAAGTTCTTGGAAAGCCTCCTGAACATTTGGTTGAAACCTTAGAAAATATGATAAAAGAAATTAGTGAAGAAAAAGGCGTTGAAATCAAAGAAAAGAAAATTAAAGAACCTACTGAACTTGAAAAAAATCCTGGATTTTATACTAGTTTTGCAGAAATTGAAATTGAAGTTGAAGAGATTTTACATCTTGTCAAATTGATGTTCAAATACATGCCTGCACATATTGATATTCTCTTTCCTGAAACAATAAGCCTTGGAAATGACGGGCTAAATGATATTTTAAATGAAATTACAAGAAGACTTCATGGGTATGATGAAGTTGCAAGGATTATTCAAGCAGAAAAGAATATTTTAGAAAAAAAGTTGAGAGAATTGATGCCTAAAGAAAAAGTGAATAAAGAAGCAAAGTGATTTATTTCCCTTTTCCGATCTTAATCAAATCAACTGGCTTTCTTGTCATACTATATTTTTTCTTAAAGAACCAAATTATAAATATTGTAATCACTCCGATCATGAACCATCCAATTATTTTTCCTGTTGAAGATTTTTTCGGTTCTGTGCAGGTTCCTAAACAACATTTGTCATCTTTAGCATAAACAAATTCCTTGTTGCAATTTTGGGTTTCTTCACAGATTATTCCATTCATTTCAGTGCAAGTTTTTGGAGAGGCAATAATTACTGATTCTGTTTTATTGTCTAATGAGATATAATCTTTTATAAAATTCAAACCAATAGAAGTATAAGAATAAAACCCGTCTTTTTCAGCAGTTATTTTTCCTTGAATTTCTTTTTCTTCTGAATCTGATGTAAAATACAATTCTACTTTTGCATTTGAATTTGGTTCGATTTCTTCAATTTCTTGGATTGAAAAAGTTAGAAAAGGATCTAAAGAAGCTGACATTAAAAGGGTTATATTTTCTAAAGTCGTGTCTCCTGTGTTGTAAATGTAAATGATTCTTTTTGTTTCAGAATCAGTTGGCATTGAAATTTCTAAGCTTGGTGGTTCAAGTTTGAATTCTGTTATTTCAGGTCCTGTTTTTTCTGCAAAAGCATGAACAGGGATTTCATATTTTAAATTATCTGAACTTAATTCCAAAATTTTAAAAATTGACTCTTCTAATTCTTCTAATTCGAAATCAAGTTTTTTTATTTCACCTGATTTTAAAAGAACTTCTTGATCATTATTTATTGAGATATTTATCTTATTGTCTTTTAGATTCTGGACTTCAATATAGAAATCTTTGTCTGTAATTACAAAACCAGGATTAATTGAAAAATCAGCTGTGTTGTTTGTTATTGAAAACTCTTTTGTTATTTCATCTTCAATAACTTTTGAGCCCTTCATATACTGAACATCTTGAATAGATATTGAATAATCATTTTGGGTTTTTGCAAGGAGAGCATAAATATAAAATTCTTCATTTATCTTTGCGACATCATATTCCATTGGAATTCTGACATGTCCTCTATAAAAGTATATGTTTTCTTTTAAAATAGGTTCAAGAAAGTTTCCTGAAACTTTTGCAATTAGAGTTTCACCTTGATCAAAAGAAGATTTCATGTCAAATTCTACTGAGGATGTAATTGGAAGTAATAAAAGAATTGTTAGTAGAAATATATTTTTCATATCACTTCTCCATGTCTTTTAATTTTTTGAGAACTTCATCAAGCTCTCCAGAAGGTCTTACTGGAGGGGGTCTTCTCATTTGAGGTCTTTGCGTTGGGGGAAGAATTCTCCTTTGAAATCCTCTTGGAGGATATCTTGGGGGCATTTGAAATTCTGAGCCAGGTCTTGGTTTTGGATGGGATTTTCCAAAATACTTTATTCTAAACCAATAAGGTCTTAATTTATCTCTAAATATAATTGCAATAATAATTAGTGCAATTAAAATTATTAACACCCAAATCCACAAACGCGTTGGTTCTGGTTCTGTTTTTTTACCACAGCAGACCCCATCATAATTACAAGAATCGCTTAATTCTTCTTCGTCATCATAACAAGTGCTTCTGCAAATTCCCCCACCATATTCACAATCTGATTGTTGAATAGGCTCAGCACAATAACCTGTGCAACAATTATAAATGTCTGAAGCTTCTATTGTTGAAACACTGCATTCTTCTTCTAATGAACATTCTTTGCCATTCATTTCTTCGCAAGTTTCTAAGGATTTATCTCTATCACAACATATGTTTAACCCTGAACAACTTGAACTATAACTTGTTAATTCCTCGCCTTCTGCTTCCTTACAACTTATACTTGATATACAATAACCATTTGCATCAATTTCACAATCATCTTGAGAAGGCTGGATTTGTGAATTCTCTGAAAATACTGAATACAATAAAAAAGCAGTGTTTCTTAAATTGCCTTTCCAGCAACCAGTTTTATCCTGAACTTCTAAAAGCCATTCTTTAGAACTTTCTTTTTCTGAAATTTCTTCATATTGAAAAGGTAATAACGCTAATGCAGTGTCATAATATTTGTCTCCTGATTCATCCCAATAATTTATTTTCTGTTGTTCCAATAAGCTAATTCGATAATCAGAATCATGAGTTAGAGAATAAAGAAAAGCGTCTGGGAGATATTTTGTATTTGATTCTGCCATTGTCAATAAGTAAGGCATATAAGAAGAAACATCATAATCTAAATAATCCAAAACCAATGTTGCCCATAAACTTCCCTCATAATCACAAGAACCTGATTGCATAAAACAAGAAGAGTCTATTTTTTCTCTTGTTGTGCCGTCTGCAGAAGCAGAGTTTGTTTCCCCTGAAACATAAATTTTAGAAGAAACTTTTTTCTTGAATAATAAGTTTGTAATAAATTGCTTATCACAAGATATTGAAAATTCTTCATCATAACAACTTGATACTATCTCAAGCCAATATCCATCCTGGGCCAAACTTAAACATCCTGCTCCAGCACTTATTTTTTTATTCTCTCCTATTGAAATTGTGTGAGAAGAACTTCCATAAGTTATTGAACAAATTGTTGCTTCAGGGCTTTCAATTTGTAAATACCAAGAAACATCTGTAGGAGTTTTGTTTTGTGACAAAAGCCATGTTTCTGCTTTTGTGAATTGAGCTCCTGCTTTGTCCAAGGCTAAAATTGCCTGAGCAGTTGATTTTATTTTACAACCTGATTTTGGCCAACACTCACCATTTAATGAATTTTCAAGAAGTTCGTTCTTGCATTTTTTTACAGCTAATAAAATAAAAGTTTGATCTTCATAAGAAAGATCTGAACAATCACTTGTTTGTTTTGCGATACAATCATAAGCAAGATCTATTTTTTCTTGATCTGTATCATTCTCTGCAGCAATTACTAAAGGCAGAATGATTATTAATAAAATCATTAATAAGAATATCCTCTTTTTCATGGATAAAACAACCAAAGGATGTTTTTAAAATTTGTTATGAGAGAGTTTTAAGTTTTAGTTTTCTTACTCATCTTTTTCTTTTTAGAGCTTAATGACTTCTTAATTACATAACTAACTGGATTTTTAATTGTCCTGCAGAATTCTTCTGATTGGCACATTCCTATCCCTTGATAAAACTCTTTGCAATTTGGGGGCATTACTGGTTTTCTTCTATAAGCCCATAAAAGTTGCGATGTGATATATCCTTGTTTTAGAGGAGGATTATTTTTTTTATTCCATTCTTCAATTCTTTTTTCTAATTCTTCTTTTTCCATTCCAATTGAACGAAATAAGTTTATTAAAATAAATAAAGCTCGTTTTTTACCATCAACATTTCCTTTTAGAATATTTTTTACACAAAGAGGGAAATTGTCCTCTGAAATATTGTCTAATTTGATTGGTTTGAAATCAACGTATTTGCCTGTGATTTTTTCTTTTTGATCTCTGGAAATTATTTCATTATCTTTACTCCAATCCAAAGCTTGCATCACTAATTCTGATGCTTCTCCTTCTTTTACTTCTGGCATGAAATTTCTTATTTGTGCTTTCATAGGGTCTGCGTCTCTTAATTGGAATTCATCAATTTCATTTTCAGATAAAACAACGCTTGCAAGTGCTGTTTTTTCATGCAAAGAATAAGGTGCTCTGAACAAATGTCTTGGAGAAACTAAAACAAGGTCCAAACCAATTAGTTCATAAAGGTCTACTTCAACGCTTGCAGAAAAATTTGAAGGATTTTCATTTGAATCCAAGTTGCATTTGTTGCACTCAAAAAGCTCTCTTGAATCTTTTGGAATTAACTCGCTCTTGCATTCAGGACAAAAGTAATTCTCTTTTTTGTCCTCTCTTAAAAATTTTCTTATTTCTCCTCTTCTGCATTTTTCACAATACAATTCTACTCTCTCGTATTCTTGAGCAATCTCATTACATTCCTTGCATTTAATTCCTTTTTTTATCTTAACATCTTTAAATTGAGAATAAAAATCTTCTGGAAGAGACTCTTTTATTTTTTGCCCAGAATAATATCTTAAATAAGAAATTATTTTTCTTGGAAGTTCTGGAAATAAATTCGATGTTTCTATTCCATTAATCTCTCTTGGAAAAGACTTCCAGGGAATTAAAACATGCCAACCTTTTGAACCAGAAAATTTTATTCCTATATTCTTCACATGATTATCATTTAGAACTTTTATTATTGATTGAACTGCTAGTTTGCTGTAATCAAACCATTTGCAATCGATATCAATCAACAAGTCCCAGCCAATTCTTAACTCATTTGCCTGAAGTTCATTCATTCCAGATTCTATTTCTAGTGGGTCTTCCCAAATTTCTTCTGAGCAATGAAAAGATGTTGCTCCTTTTTTTACTAATTGAAAAATGTCACCAGAATATTGAAATGAATCAGGCCTTTTTCCAAAACCTTCAAAATATCTTGGGGAAACCTCTCTATTTTGACAAAATTCAAAAATAGCTTTTTGAACATCTGGTCTTGAATAGTATAAATGAGTTATTTTTCTTATGCGCTGTTCTTTGAAAGATATTGACTTAAACTTATTATCTTCTGGCATAAAGAAATAAATGAAAAGATGTTTATATGATTTTAGATATTCAACACAATAATATTTAAAAGATGACCTAGATTATTATGATCATGTTAGTTAGATTAGATAATCCTTTGCTGTTGTCAAAAGCAGTCGAATTAATCTCTGAATTGGTGACAGAAGTTCGGCTTAAGGTTAATGAATTTGGAATGAGCATTACTGCAATTGATCCTGCAAATGTTGCAATGGTTGGTTTTAGATTGCCGAGAAGTGCTTTTTCAGAATTTGAAACAGGTAGTGAAGTCCTTGGGGTGAATCTTGATGATTTGAAAAGAATTTTGAAAAGAGCTAGTACTGGGAGCTCTTTGATTTTAGAAAAAAGAGAAAATATGCTAAACATATTAATTCAAGACAGAATAAAAAGAACTTTTAACTTGAATCTTATTCAGATTGAAAGTGAAGACAAAGAATTTCCAAACTTAGAATTTAGTTCAAAAGTCGAGTTGAATTCTATTGATTTTATTTCCTCTATTGAAGATTGTGCAGTTGTTGCTGATGCTTGTTCTTTTATTATCCAAGAAGGAAAATTTATTATTGAAGCAAAGAATGTTAATTCTGCAAGATCTGAATTTTCAGGTGATGAAGCAGACATAAAAGCAGAAAACTGTAAAGCAAGATATAGCTTAGAATATTTGTCAAAATTCATAAAAGCTTCTAAGTTAAGTGAAAAAACTATTCTTAATTTTGCAGAAGATGATCCATTAAGAATGAATGTTAAAGCAGAGCATTTGGAATTGAGTTTTATTCTTGCCCCAAGAGTTGAGACTGATGATTAAAATCTCTGAGATTAAGATTATTGATATTAGAGAAAATATGAAGTTCAGCAAAAAACTTATTTATATTGTAGAATGTTATGCTGTTCCAAAAGATTGGAGAGAAAAAACAATTGAAATTAAAACTCGTGAGATTGAGGTTTATGGGATTATTACTTTTAATAATTTCTTGAAAAGGGTAGCTAATCAAACAATAGCTTTTGATGAATGTTCTGTTGTATATCAGAATCTTATAAAAAAATAGTTTTTGTACAAGGCTGATTGTGAATTTTACAGAATGCCTAGTTTGAAAGAATTAATGAAAGAACAAAGAATTTAAAAATTAGAATATCTTGAGAAGAATATGAAAAGAGGATTTAATACTAGGGGACAAGTTACAATATTTATTCTTATTGGAATTGTTATTGTTGCACTTGGAATATTAATTTATATGTTTTATTCTGAAATTAAAGAAAGTGTAGAAATAGAAGCAAAGAATCCTTCGGCATTTATGCAAAGTTGTTTAGAAGAACAAATTGGAGAAGGAGTTGAAAAGCTAGGTATTTCTGGAGGAAGTTTGGATCCAGAACATTATTTTTTATATCAAGATGAAAAAATTGAATATTTATGTTACACAGAAGAATATTATCAAACTTGTGTAATGCAACAACCAATGTTAAAAAAACATGTTGAGTCAGAAATTAAGGATTATATTGAAAAAGATTTTGAAAATTGTCTTGATTCATTAAAGGAAAGTTATGAAAAGAAAAATTATAGAGTGAATATGAAAAAAGAAGATTTTGAAGTTGAGCTTCTTCCAAAGAGAATTGTTGTTTTTTCTAATTCTTCTCTGACTCTTTCAAAAGACGGATCTCAAGAGTATGATTCGCTTAGAGTTGTTGTAAATAATAATCTTTATGAACTAATTAGTGTTTCAAATAGTATATTAGATTGGGAAGCAAAATACGGAGACTCGGAGACTACAATTTATATGGATTATTACAGAGACTTGAAAGTTGAAAAACTAAAGCAGAGTGATGGAACAACAATTTATATTTTGACAGACAGAAACAATAGAAATAAATTTCAGTTTGCCTCGAGAAGTGTTGCTTGGCCTCCAGGTTATGGCACAGGAGATGTGATATGATGGAAAATGTAGAAGGAATAGTTAAAAATAGTGATATCCGAATCATAATGTGTTCCGGGATGAAACCAGTCTTAAATGGAGAGGCAGAAATTGAATTAACTTGTCCACATTGCAAGGGAAGTTATGAAAAAATGATTAAATATAATTCAGAACCAATAAGAGGGGAAACTTGTGAATTGTGCAATAAACAATATTTAATTAAAACCTCAATTAAAATTAATCTGGCAACCCAGAAGATATAAAATGAAAAAAATATTAATTTTAGTATTAGCAGTTTTTTTAATTAGTTTTGCTTTTGCACAAGATGCTTCATATTGTTGTGAGAAAACAAAAGTTCAAAATGATGGCTCTGGGAGTGCTTGGTGTCAAAATGCACCTGAAGAAAAATGCGATCAGGGTTTTAAAAAATCTCCGACTTCATGCGAGGCAACTTCTTATTGCAGAATGGGAACTTGTTATGATAGTCAAGAAGGAACTTGCAAGCAAAATACTCCTCAAAAAGTGTGCGAAGATGAGGGGGGTGTTTGGGAAGAAGGGTATCCAGAGAATTTGCCCCAGTGTTCATTAGGTTGTTGTTTGATGCAAGACCAAGCTGCATTTGTTACACAAGTTAGATGTAAAAGATTGTCTTCTTTATATGGGCTGGAAATTGATTTTAGAACAAATATTCAAAATGAAATTGAGTGTATTGCAAGTGCTACTTCTGATGTAAAGGGCGCTTGTGTTTTTGAAAAAGAGTTTGAAAAAACTTGTTTGTTTATTCCACAAAAAGAATGCAAGGAAATGCAGACTTCTGAAACTGAAACAAGTTTTGAACAAGGTGTTTTATGTTCTGCTGAAAGACTTGGAACAAACTGCGGACCAACAGAGCAGACAAAATGCGTTGAAGGATTAGATGAAGTTTATTTTGTAGATAGTTGTGGGAATTTGGCAAATATTTATGATGCTTCAAAGATTAAGGATAAAACTTATTGGTCAGATGTTGTGGATAAATCAAAAAGTTGTGGTTTTGGAGATTCAAAAGGAAATGCAAATTCTATGACTTGTGGTAATTGTGATTATTATCTTGGAAGCACTTGTAAAGTTAAAAATTCAGGTGATGCAAAGCTAAAATATGGAAACAGCATTTGCAGAGATTTAAGCTGCACTTATGAAGGTAAAAAATACAAGCATGGTGAAACTTGGTGTGAAGATTCTAGTGGGATTAATGATAATCTTCCTGGAAGCAGATATTTTAGGATGGTTTGTTATAATGGCGAAGTTAGTGTAGAACCTTGTGCTGATTTTAGACAAGAAAGATGCATTGAATCTGATGTGAATAGTTTTAGAACAGCTGCATGCAGAGTTAATCAATGGCAGGATTGTTATTCACAAGATAGCAGGCAAGATTGTATAAACAAAGATAAAAGAGATTGCAAATGGGTTCAAACAATGTGGACCCCTCAACAAGGAGATGTTCCTGGGCTGATAAATTCAAAGGGCGGAGCTTGTGTTCCTGAATTTGCTCCAGGTTTTGATTTTTGGCAAGAAGGTGATGCTGAATCATTGTGTTCTACAGCAACGACAAAGTGTGTTGTTTTATATGAAAAAGGTTTTGTTGGAGGAGGAAAATGCATACAAAATTGTGAATGTTTAGGGGATGCTTGGAAAAAACAAATGAATCAAATCTGCATGTCTGTTGGAGATTGTGGAAGTAGCAAAAATTATATTGGTGCTGAGGGCTATCATTAGAAAAGCTTATATATTTTGAATTCTTGGAAATATTAAGTTAAATGAGGGGATTGATAAAGATTGTTTGTTCTGGAAGTGCGTACACTTTAATTACTTTAGGAGTTATTTTTTATAATCCTTCCCCTTTTTATGGTCAGAGTATAACAGGAACAACAACGAGAGAAGAGAAGAAAGTAAAATTACCTCTGTGGTTGACTAAATTTTATAAGAATGCTACTGAAGTAGATCGTGATCCAACTGGAGAAAAAACTGAAAAAGCCACAAGTTATGCAGGAGAGATTTCAGAGAGAGTATTAGGAATTCCCGAAGGGAAGAAAATAATTTGGTGGATGCATAAGAAAAATCAAGAAGAGGGTTTCTATAAAAAATAAAAGATTTTCAAGAAAAATAATGATTTACTAATATTAATTGGAGTTGTTGCTTTTGTTGGAAAGGATTAAATCAGCCTCTCCATTAAAATTGTTCTAAAATTAAAATCATTGTTTTCCCCTGTTTTTTTGAATCCTTGTTTTTCGTAAAATTTTTCAGCTTCAGGAGAAGCTTTAAGAAAAATTTTTTTAAAATTTTTTTTCTTAGCTAAATTAATTAGGAAATTTATAATTTCTTTACCCAAACCTTTTCCTTGCAAAAAAGGTTTAATAAACATTGTTCTAATTTCCCCATTATCAAAAGCACCTGTTCCTAAAATTTCATTGTTTTTTTCATAAACAAATAATTGGATTTCATTAGATTTTTTAATTAGCTCTTCTACTTGACTAACTTCAATCATAAAAGCCTTATTTTCTTTTGTTAATGATTTGAGATTATTTTCGATACAGTCTAACATAATTTTACTACACTGTTTTGCATCTTTTTGTTTAAATAGACGTATCATTTCTTAATATTGTAATTAGGGATAAGTTTAATTAAATCAGTATTTTCATTAACCTTTAATAAAATATGCTTAATAATTTCACTCCAATACTCACACCAAATATCTGTATCAAAGATGTTTTGTTCTTGTCTGAATCCATTTGCAACACACCCCCCCTTACAAATAAATTGGTATACACAATCACAACACTTTTTTGTATTTGTTGTAATCCTACATTTGAATTTCTCATAAGAACTATTTTCTTGTATTTGAAATAAATTTTGGGTATCTAGATTTCCTAATTTTAATTCATCTGCATAAGAAAATGCCCCACAACCCCAAACACTTCCATCTGATTCTACAAAAAGTGAATTTATTCCAACCCCACAATTAATTCTAAATTTTTTATTGTTTCCATTCGCAGCTAAAAGATTCCAAATAAGTATTTGGAAAGTTGTTATGTTTAAATCCTTATTTTCTTTTTTAATTAATAAGTCTATCCACCGATCAAATAGTTTTTTTTGATTTTCTGCTAATCTCTTCATATCAGGAACAATTTCTTTTTTGATTGTTCTTGTGTTAGGTTCTTCATATAATGGCAAAAATCCAATATTAGTTAATCCAATTTTATTAAAAAAATTTAGAATATTGTCCAGATTATCTATGTTTATGTTAGTCACAACAGTCAAGCAGCTTATTTCTTTTTGATATTTTCTCAATAAGTCTAATGACTTCATTACTTCTTTGAAAGTTCCTTCTCCATGATTATCTTTTCTTGTAATATCATTTTCAATATCTCTTCCATCTAAACTTATGCCCATTTCAATATTTCTTTCTTGACATTTTTTTATAATCTCTTCATTTATTAAAATTCCATTACTCTGTATTCTTAATTTCAAAAAAGAGCGCTCCTTTTTTGTGAGATTATCCACTGCTAGAATAATCTTTTCGAACATTATTAGAGGTTCTCCTCCATGAAATTGGATAGTCATTAAGATATTTTTTTTAGAAGAGTAATCAGCAGCTTTTTTTAAAACTTTTTTCAAAAGTTCTTTATCAATATTTTTTGAATTATTCCTCGCACATTGTCTAGAACAATAAACACAATTGAGATTGCAATCATCAGTAACATCTATTACAAGAGTTTTAATATCATTATCCCATTCGTTTAATTCTGAAATTGTTCTATTTTCACTAATCGATTTAGGCTCTTTAGAAAAAGACCATCTCCCACTATTCTTATTCACATTAAAATATAAATTATCTTTAAGTTTGCAATTTATCGTAGAGATCATTTTTAAATTAGTGACAAACAGCAGCCATTAACAATTCTTGACCTTCAATTGATTTTAAAACAATCTCATTATCATCTCCAAAAGTTAAATTCTCATATTCCATAAAAGACTAATACATCTAGACTATTTAAGTTTTATTGTAATTGAGTTTTTCTGCCCCCACTCTCCAGTAACAGAAACATTTAAATATTGGTTTGTCCTATATATTTTAACCTTTATGACAAACAAATATAGTCTTGTCAATCGAAGTCAGGTTACTGGCCGGGGTGAATCTTTAGAGGCTTCTGTTG